>JAAYXE010000101.1 GCA_012516075.1 Chloroflexota bacterium
AAACCGGAGACCAGCGAGTTTTCCACACCATTATGACCGGAACCGAGCTGCGCGATGTGGGCGTTGCCACCGACAATGTGGGTAACTTCGTCGTAGATTTTAGCCTCACGCCAGAAGGTTCGCGGATTTTTAGTGATTACACTTCCCGCCATGTCGGCAGCTATCTGGCCATTGTTCTCGACGGCCGGGTGATCTCTGCACCTGCTATCAACGAACCCATCACCGGGGGAGCAGGCATGATTTCGGGCAACTTCACCTACGAAACAGCGAATGCCCTGGCCGTCCAGCTTCGCTATGGTTCTCTCCCGATACCGCTTAAAGTCGTCGAAACCCGCACCGTAAACCCACGGCTGGGTGCTGATTCACTGCAGAAAAGCCTGATCGCGGGAGCCATTGGTTTTTCGATCGTTATTCTTTTCATGGCGCTGTATTACCGCCTTCCCGGTATTATTGCCGATCTGGTCATCCTGATGTACGCAGCCATTGCATTCGCCCTGTTCCGCTATATACCGGTCACCCTGACCCTCCCCGGGATCGCCGGTTTTCTCCTCAGCACTGGCAGCGCCCTGGATGCCAATATTCTCATCTTCGAGCGTCTGAAAGAAGAGCTGCGCGCCGGCCGCACCATTCGCCAGGCTTTAGACCTGGGATGGAAACGGGCCTGGCCATCGATCCGTGACTCAAACATCGCCACCCTCATCACCTGCGCAATTCTTTTCTGGTTTGGAAGCAGCTTTGGCGCAACGATCGTCAAGGGCTTTTCTCTTACCCTGGCATTGGGCGTGGGTGTCAGCCTGTTTACCGCTCTGTTTGTAACCCGTACGCTCCTTGGCCTGGTGCTGCAGCTCTTCCAACCGGAGGATGAGGCCCGCTGGTTTGGAATCTGACCGCCGGGTGCATAAAGGATTTTTAAAATGATCGATATTCTTGGAAAACGCTATATCTTTTTCGTCCTTTCGCTGCTTGTGATCATCCCCGGGCTGGTGCTGCTTGTTATCAACGGGATGCCGCTTTCAATCGACTTCACTGGCGGTACCATGCTGGAGGTCAGCTTTGATACTGGGAACCTGCCCGATACGGCCTCGGTTGTCCAGCTCTTCAACGATCTGGGTTACTCCGATGCGCAGCCGCAGATCACCGGTGATAACACCCTGATCGTACGCACCAGCTTCCTGGACGAGACTGCTCGCGCCCAGGTGCTGGACGCCATGGAAGAAGCGTTTGAAGACACGATTACCGTCCTTTCCTTCGACAGCGTGGGCCCCACCGTCGGACAGCAGGTTGCTACCCGGGCTATGCTGGCCGTTGCCGTCGCCGCCCTGATCGTTATCATCTATATGACCTTTGCCTTCCGGGGCGTGCCAAACGCGCTGCGCTATGGGATTTGCGCCATCCTCGCCATGGCACACGATGTGGCTGTGGTGTTAAGCTTGATGGGCATCGGAGCCCAGTTTTTTGGCTGGCAGATGGATTCGCTCTTCCTCACAGCCCTGCTGACCGTCATCGGCTTCTCGGTTCAGGACAAAATCGTGGTGTTTGACCGCATTCGTGAAAACAGCAACATTTACCGCCGTCTTGAATATGAAACCCTGGTCAATCACTCCATCATCCAGACTCTGCAGCGTTCAATCAACACGCAGCTGATGACTGTCGAATTTATGCTTCTGGCGCTGGCCCTTTTCGGCGGCGTCACTCTGCGTGAGTTCGCCATCATCCTGCTGGTGGGTCTCTTCAGCGGGACGTACTCCTCGATTTTTATTGCCGCTCCCGCTCTGGTCGTCTGGGAAAACCGTGAATGGCGCACCTGGTTTGGCCGCCATCCCCAGCAGGCGTCCGCATAAAAGTACTTTCTCGTTTTAATCATATAAAAGAACATCCGGTCACGACTTCGTGACCGGATGTTCTTTTAATCCGACATCAACAACGTTATTCCCCATCTGGGCACGAAGGGGGGTCTCCTGCACCGTTGAAGTCTTCGTAATATGTGATATATGTGATGCAGTTGTGTATCGTCGTCTTTTGGGTCTCTCCGTCAATCGAAAAGACATACCAGAAATCACCGTCGCCCTGAGCCGGCACTTCAATTTCTTCTACCAGGCCCTGGTTATAGTTCAGCACACCGAAGTAGTAATCTGCGCTCTCTTCCCACTTCGTTATGAAAATTGTCTCCGGGCCAGATCCTGTGCGCCGGTCAACCAGCAGACATGCGCTAGGGAACAAAAGGCTGCAGTTGCGGGCGTCCTGACCACCTTCATAGGAAATGTGGTCCTGCAGCTTCCCGATGACCCACAGGTGCGCATCAAGATCATTTTCGGTCCCCTGAGGCCAGTAATCCGTTGGGTCCCAGGTCACCACGATCTGCCGGACACCGTCGAGATCGCTGAGATTGAGATCCATGGTCAGGGCGATGTTTTTCGTAACGGTCTGATTCGTCAGTACAGCCACGTTCTCGGTTACCGGATTGTAACCATCCTTACTGGCGGTTATGCGTGTCCAGCCATCGCGCAGGTCCTCAAACCGGTACCGCCCCTGGCTGTCAGTCGTGGTGCAGCCCTTCCCACTCAAGCTCGCGTAGCACACATTCACATCCGGCATAGCCGCCCCATTGCTGGAGTCTACGACCTGGCCGGTAATCGCACCATAGCCTGTCTGGTAGTTCTTGTTAATTACCGGTAAAAAGATGGGCTGGTCCCCTCTTTGAGCCCATGCAGTGGATGGCTGCAGTACTTGCAGGCTCATGCTCCCAAACAGCAGGAGAGAGATGAGCAGGAATACCTTTTTTATTCGATGCCTCATGATCTACCTCATAAAAGTTATTTGCCAGGTGGAACTGCCGGCGTCCCGACATCACGGGTACTAGCCCGCTGTCGGGGGTGGTCTCCGGGTTGGAGTCGGTGTTATTGTTGGTGTGTTGGTCGGCCGGTCACTCGTACGCGTCGGTGTCCTGGTAGGCGTCCGTGTAGGGGTTCGCGTGGGTGTTTTTGTCGGCGGCTTTGGCGTAGGCGTATTGGTCGGTTTCTGCGGCCGGGGTGTGTATGTAGGTGTATTCGTCGGCTTAATTGTTGGCTTAGGCGTGTTCGTCTTCGGAGGCGGTGTACTGGTGGCAGGCAGAGGTCCCTGGCTCGGATACAGGTTCTCCCTGGGGATAACCTCTAATTCCTGGCTGGCGCTCTCCCAGTAAATCTGGATGCTGGCGCTGCCGGTAGCATCGTAGTACTCGACACGGATATCGTACTGCTTGCAGGCCTGCAGTGTAATCTTCTTGGATTTACAGTCGCCGCTGCTCGCACCCGGGCACATCACGGCGTCGTGGTTGGACCAGTAGCTCGCAACCTCCTGGCCGTTTACCCACATCCGTGCGCCGTCATTGGATTTTACATAGAATGTGTACGTCTCCGAGTACATGGGCAGAATCCTGCCGGTCCAGCGCACGGCGAAGTAATCTCTGTTCACGCCAGCCATGGGTCTGTTTGAACCCCAGTTGAAATCCACCGGCTCTGGCGATCTGGTAGTAATGTAATTCGTGATATCCTGCCCAAACACCGGCTTGTTTGAAGGCGGCGCTTCCCAGTTGTAGTAGTCGCCGCGCAGCCCGGTTCCATTCGCGACACATGCTGGCGTCGGGGACGGAGTAGGGGTCGGGTTGTTGAGTGTAAAGACAACGACTCTGCGTGTGCGGTGTTCGTAGTTATTTGAACCGTCATTATCGATGGCCTGAATATACAACGTATAGGTTCCGTTGGTAATCTTATTGTTCGTGCCAGGCCAGTTTTCAAACGGCGTCAAAGCGTTGCACGACCCACCTGCCAGGCAGTACGGAGATTTCGTGTCAGTCGTGGTGTAAACGGCGTCGCCGGCGGAATTCCGCACCTCAAACTGGACATTCTTGATGCTCCCGTCGCTGTCCGGATCGTATGCGTTCGCGCTGATGACAAACTTACCGCTGATCGGTGATTTGGGGACCTGCGGCTCAACCACCGGACCATACCGGCCGCTGACGGTGGCGGAGCACTTTTTCGTCAATATGGAGTATTCCACCGTAACTTCAAAATCAGCAGCGTGATAGTAGTAGTGAGCCGGATAGTAGCCGTTGAATTTCTCAGTAAACCGGATGCCGACGTTACCGCTTTTTCCTGCTCCAAAAGAAGCGCCCTGGATCTGGTCGTGTTTGTTGAATCCCGGAGCCAGCGGCACATTAGGCCTGTCATAAACCATGCTGCCGTCAACGGTATATCCGGTGAAAGACATGCTGCTGGGGAGTGGATTCACCTCATCGTGCCACCCGCCGTTCCAGACGGTCGTCATTGCGTCAATCTTTACCGGATGCGGACCTTCATTTGACACTGGAATCTGAATATCGTAATTGTACAAACGTAAGCGGCCGAACTCGACGTCTTCACACTTGGGCAAAGGCGTCGGGGATGCGGTAAAGGTTGCTGTTGGCGTGGCTGTATTGGTTGGCGTGGGTGGTATGGGTGTGTTCGTGGCTGTGGCTGTATTGGTTGGCGTAAAGGTAGGCGCCGGCGTAGGAGTCGGAACATTGATCTGAGGAGGCAGACCCAGGACACGCGCCACACGGAACTGCTCCAGGATGCCGGTGCGTTCTGCATGCAGGCGAATCGATGGCCACCACGAGCTGATAATCGGCAGGATCAGCGGATGCTCATAGGTAACACCGACCAGAACACGCGTGGTGCCTTCTTCAGGATCCCCGGCGTAGTCGTAGGGGTGACAGGTGTTTGTGTCTGAATCCCATACGAAGGCAGGCGAAGGGCCTGTGAAGCTGCACACGGAGACGTCAAAGTATCCAGGCTGACCCTCGGTGGCGGAATTATCGCGGATGATGGCCACTGCTGCTCCATCAACAACATCATAGATGGAAAGCAAGCGTGCCTGATCCTCCTCTTTCTTCTTATTCGCTCCGTCGCAGGCGCTGTCATCCCCATCGATATCGCTGCAGTAGATGGATTCATAATTGCCAGTCACCGCATAGCGCACACCAAAGCGCGCCGCGTTAACGATCACCAGGTATGACTGAAAGAGGCGTGCGAACTCGATAATCCCAAAGATCAAAACCAGAAGCAGCGGGAGAATCAGCGCAAACTCTGCTAAACTCTGCCCTTTCCTGGTGGACATCCCATTGGTTGAATCTTGCTTTCCTGGCGCGTGTGTGTTGTCCATGCCGGCGTTCCTGTGTTAGTGGGTGATGCGGGTAAAAATGCGCGAGGCGATATCTTCGAATACCTGTGAGAGCTGGTGGCCCTCCTGCCGGTAGTAGTAATTTCCGCAGTCTTTACTGTAGTTGGGTTCAGACTGACATGGATCGCTGCTGGGATCTCCATCATAGCCGACGGCCGCGATATAGCGCAGCAGCGAAGCTCCATAGGGCCTCCCCCCGACCTCGCCTGAGCTGTTCAACACCGCCTCTCCAAGGCCAATGGTAAAGATCACCGCTCCCTGGCCTTCCATATCCTTGCAGGCATCCGGTTTCTGGTCTTCAGGCAGGTTAGGCTGACAGCCGACAAATAGGGCAGCCATCCGTGCGTAATCATCGGCATCAAAATTTGGGTGACCTTTTTGATGCACAGTCGTGACATTTTTATCCTGGCAGAGTGGGAAGTCATCCCAGGTGTGCTGCGGACAGGCACCGATCGGATAGGTGCTGGGATCGGTAATATCATCTTCAGGCGTCAGATCCGTAGCATTTGCCATTCCGTCTGTCAGCAGCACGACCACCCACAGGGAGTCTTCGCGCGAGTTGTACTTGAACATATTACCGGCTTTGATCAGACCCCCGCCGATATTGGTGGTCGCCAGAGGAGACAGATCATCGTCATCATAGTCATATGGGGTTCCCATCCAGCAGGAGATGCAGTTGAGCCCCAGGTAATTATCATCTTCATCGTAGTCCCGGCAGGGCCCATATGGAGTTGCCTCGATAAGGTTCCCGTGTGCGTCTTTCGTAAAGCAGGGTCCGGGCTCAATGACCTTCAGGTTGCGAACGACATCCAGAGCATAGCCGCGATCGGAGGTCCACATCGGTTCGCCTTTGTCATAATCCCATCCGGTCCTGTAGTGTGTGCCGGCATTCGGGTTGTTATCCCATCCGTTGGCGAAAGTAACAATTGCGATCCGGTCCTCTTCTTCTTCGGGATCTTTGTCGAGAATCTGGGCCACGAACAGCGCTGCCGCTTTTTTCACCTCTTCAAACGGCTGGCACTCTCCCGGGTAACCATCTTCATATCCATAGGGATCCAGATTGTTACACACACTTGGATCCTTGAGTTCATTACTGGCTGCCTCCCAGGTCATCGATTCTGAAATGTCGATCACCAGCACGACATCAACTGAAGCAGCTTCAGCAACTGCCTTCGAGCTCACCATGATGTCCGGTACGCCCACCAGAGATAAAAACGACATCGGCACGGCTAATTCGGAGCGTACCCTTACCATTTTGCGTTTTCTCGTTGCGTCGCCGCAGTTTAGCTCCGGATCATCCGCCACATCCGGATTCTGGCAGGTTTCGATGATCAGACTGAACTCATCCGGATCCACCCCGTTAAGCTTGGCAGCCTGCTTGGCAGCTGCTTCCATCTCATCGTACCGCCCCTCCCGGAATTGTGCCGCGGCAGCAAGTACAGCCGCATCCGTGGCGCGCTGCAGGTGTCCCATGCGGATAAATAAGTGCCCAACATCGACTGTCAGACCAACAAAGGCCAGCAAGACTACAAAAGCGACTGCGATCAGGATCAGCGCCTGTCCTCGCGAATGCCCTTCTGGTGGGAAAATGCGGGAGATGGATTTCTTCTTCATAACTAAGGTCCTGGTGTGGGTGTCGGTTCCGCAGAAACCAGTGGCATTACTGCGTAAATATGCAGAGTAAGAGGGTTATCGAGAAAAGCCGTGATCCAGGGTAAACCCAGTTTGTGGTGATATTGGTAGAAAACCTCGACCAGCACCCAGCCTGTGTTGGGGACACCGGCCATCAATTTATCCTGGATGTCAGCATTGCCAAACCGTTAGCTCTGGTTGCGCTGGCGATAGGCAGCGTTGTCGAGGGCCATCGACCAGCCGGCCTCCCCTCCCTGGATATATCCGCCCACCGTTGTCTGGTATGGAAACCGGCGTGGATTTCCGGTATCGCCGGCTGCGTCGATTTTTTCCACACTGAAAGCAGAAATAATGACGTCGTCAACACCATTATTGATATCCAGGCCGATTACCGGTTTTTCCTGACTCAGCTCTCGATTGACCAGGCAGGCCGTCTGGCGGTAGAAATCCTCGGTCAGATCGCAGTTCTGGACGTTATCGCTCTGGTAATAAACGCTGTCGCTGGCAAATCGCGCGGCATTTCGGGCGGCATCCTGGAGCGCCATGTATTCGTTTAACAGGAAGCCGAGTTCTACCATCCCCGAAAGTACGATCAGCAATACGGGGAGCAGCAGTGCGGTTTCTATTAATCCCTGTCCACGCGAACGTCCTGAACCTGGGATATGAAGCTTTCTGGATTTCTTATCGGTCATAAGGTCTGTCATCCACCGGGCAGTTTTACGGGCCCTTTATGTCAATCTTATTATATTGAGACCATAATGCATAGAAATATGAATATAGTACTATCGATGCATTACAGTATTGCAAGCAGAGGCTTCCAGAAGTACAGCACAATTACCGCACCGCTGACAAGGAAAGGACCGTAGGGTACCGCCATGAAGGAACGGTATTCACCCGTCAGCAGCTTAAAAACCAGATAAAGTAGGCTCACCAGACCGCCTGCCAGGATAGCAATGCCGATGGCGAATACGTTCAACGGCCAGCCGACGATGAAGCCCAGCACGGTGTTGAGGGTGACATCACCAAATCCCAGGGCTTCTTCATCTTCCAATGAAGCTCGTTCATCACCTTCTTTTCGGCGGATGATCACCTTCAGGAACAGCCAGCCAAACAGATACAATGCCAGCATGATCCCCAGCCCACTCAGCCCGCCTAAGAGTGTGGCTTTCCAACCGTGAATAACCACACCGCAAAAAATTCCGATCACCGCTCCCACCAGGCTTACCGAGTGCAGGATCAGGCGATGCTCCAGATCAATAACGATCACAACACCAAAATAAACGAAGAGAATCAGCGAAACCCAGAAAGGGATTCCCTGAGCGGGACTGTGCCACAGCCAGACCGGAATGATGGCGAAGAGCGCTTCCACGATCCAGGACCTCAGGCGGGCCCTGCCGCAGTGCGGGCAGCGGCGCGGCCACACCAGGTATTGAGTCAGGCTGAGTTTCTCTCCACAACCAGTACAAATAGGCGCAGTTAACTGTCGCCTGAGGGGAAGTACATCGGAAAGATAATTGACAAGCAGTCCACAGAACCACCCTGATAAAAATAAAAGCAGAATCATGGCCACACGATTATTTTAGGAACAAAGTACCACTTTACGACCCATCACTTCTGAAACCTTACAGTTCCTTAAGTTTTTGCATTAAATCAAAAACGGAGGCCTTAAAGCCTCCGTCTTTTGATCAGGAACTCAGGTTATGTGCTTGCGGTTTTCGCCTGTTCGACAACCTCAAGGAACTGGCTTACAACGTCACGCAGCAGCGGCTCGGGAAGTGCTCCTACCTGCCGGTGAACAACTTTACCGCCAGAGATAAACAGCATGGTAGGAATTCCCTGTACACCATATCGCCCGGCCCACTCCGGATTTTCGTCCGTGTTTACCTTGGTGATCAACAGCTTGCCAGAATATTCCTTCGCCAGTTTATCGAGGGTTGGAGCTACCATCCGACAGGGTCCGCACCACGGCGCCCAAAAGTCAACGATTGTGGGTAATTCGGACCGCAGGACTTTACTTTCAAATTCTTGATCCGTCACGTGTACGGGTTCTGAAATCATGCACAACCTCCTGGTCTATTGCTCTCGATAAAACCACCCCGGGGTTTCATACCTGCGCTCCACCGGTTTTCCCCGGGACAGGGGGTATCATCTTGAGTTTCATAATCGTTTGTGCGGCGGGAAAAGTTTTCAGCCCGGATCCGTTATGATCGATCCATAAAGCACTGTAAACCCGCGGCCTCCTAAGTATAGCATGAGGTGTACGAATTGTCAGGT
The DNA here is from genome assembly GCA_012516075.1 of Chloroflexota bacterium. Taxonomy (GTDB): domain Bacteria; phylum Chloroflexota; class Anaerolineae; order Anaerolineales; family UBA4823; genus JAAYXE01. The sequence goes on from JAAYXE010000101.1 coordinate 9,106, forward strand.
ATAATCTCCAGGATGGATTTAGGTATCGCCACGCATCAGACTCAGGGATACACGGTCGCCACACCGGTATACGAAGGCCCATTAGACCTTCTGCTCCAGTTGATCGAACGCGCAGAACTGGACATAACCAAACTTGCCCTGGCTCAGGTAACCGACCAGTATCTCGAGTATTTACGCGCTATGCAGGAACGAGCTGCCGAGGAGGTCTCCGCTTTCCTGGTAATTGCCGCCCGGCTGCTGCAGATCAAGTCTGAAGCGCTTCTTCCCCGTCCACCGGTCCGGGAGGCCGGAGAAGAAGATCCAGGCGAAGCCCTTGCACGCCAGCTCCTGGCTTATAAGCGTTTCAAACAGATTGCCGAGCTGCTTGCTCAGCGCGAGGAGAGCGGATTACACACCTACCTGCGTCTCGCCGCTCCGCCAAAAATTGAGGGGGTTCTAGATTTGAGCGGGATCACCCTGGATAACCTGATCGAATCAGCACAGGCGATCCTGCTGAATAATGATAACCGTCCTCCTCTCAGCACTGTTGTAACCCCTCCCCGCGTCACCATCCGCGAGAAAATCTCACTCATCGCCAGAGTACTGCGCACCAGAGGAAAATCAACTTTTCGAATGCTCCTGGGAGCCCGGCGCACAAACCTGGATATCGTGGTGACCTTCCTGGCCATGCTTGAGTTGATCAAAAGACGTTTTATTCAGGTAAGGCAGGAAGGTTTGTTTGGAGAAATTGAGCTGGAGCCTGCTGAGTTCTGGGATGAAAACGAATCCTTCGAACTCGAGTTCGGCGAATAACCTTTGCCGGCATCTTCACAGCGCCGGCCAACAGATCAAACAGCAGTGATTGAGTTGATCAGGGGGACAGAGGTGAATCATGCCTAACCGGTTGGCCAATGAAAATTCGCCATACTTATTACAGCACGCTGACAACCCGGTGGACTGGTACCCGTGGGGTGAAGAAGCGCTGGAAAAAGCGCGCCAGGAAGATAAGCCTATTTTTCTCAGTATCGGTTACGCAGCCTGCCACTGGTGCCATGTGATGGCCCACGAATCATTCGAGGATCCCCGCACGGCGCGGATCATGAATGAGCATTTTGTCAATATCAAAGTCGACCGGGAAGAACGCCCGGATCTGGACAGCCTGTACATGAATGCCGTTGTCGCTATGACCGGTCAGGGCGGCTGGCCCATGAGTGTATTTCTCACCCCACAGGGGGAACCCTTTTATGCTGGCACCTATTTCCCACCGGTACGGCGCTATAACATGCCATCCTTTTCGGAGGTATTAATCAGCCTTGCCGAGGTGTGGAAAAATGAACGGGATAAAGTCCTCTCCGCCGCAAGAGAGGTGGTCGAGCATCTCCGCAAAATTCCTGAGCCTGGAGGTGGTTCAGAAGCGCTGAACGCGCAAACGCTGGAAGAGGCAGCATTTCAACTCGCACAATCCTATGATTGGGAACACGGCGGCTGGGGCAGCGCACCGAAATTCCCGCAGCCGATGGCGATTGAATTCCTGCTTCGCCGGGCTGTGCGCGGCGACCACCTGGCAAGAGATATTTCCGTCCACTGCCTTTACCGCATGGCTCAGGGTGGTATGTACGATGTTGTGGGGGGTGGTTTTTCACGCTACAGCACAGACGACGACTGGCTTGTCCCCCACTTTGAAAAGATGCTCTATGACAACGCGCAGCTGGCCCTTGTGTATCTGCACGCCCACCTGGTAACAGGCGATTCCTTTTTCCGGCGCATTTGCGAAGAGACCCTGGATTTTATCCTTCGAGAATTGAGCACCCATTTGATCTCGAACGGTACGCAGAAAAGGGGCTTCTTCAGCAGTTTGGATGCCGATTCCGAAGGCGAAGAAGGCAAATATTACCTCTGGTCGCCGGATGAAATCCGGGCCGCTTTTGATTCACCCCAGGATGTGGAAATTGTTCTGGCTGCCTATGGTGTAACTGAGAAAGGCAATTTTGAGGGTAGAAATGTCCTCCAGCGCCGTTTGACGGATAAGGAGATTTCCACGCGCTTCAGTATTCCCGAAGCAGATGTTCCTCATGTGTTATCGAAGCTCCACCGGACACTCCTCCACGCCAGGGAAAAGAGAGTCCGGCCGGCAACCGATGACAAAATCCTGGTCTCCTGGAATGCCCTGGCCCTGCGTGCATTTGCCGAGGCCGGCCGGTACCTGAAGCGGCCCAACTATACGGAAGTTGCCCGCTACAATGCCGATTTCATCCTGGCCGAGCTGTTTGAGCAGGACCGCTTGCGGCGCTCCTGGCGTGAAGGCAGGGCACAGCACGATGCCTATCTGGAGGATTACGCCGGCCTTATTCTGGCGCTTCTCGCTCTTTACCAGTCAGACCCGGATCCCTGGTGGTTCCACTCTGCTGCACAGCTCACCGAGCAGATGATAGAAGGATTTACCGATCCGGCCGGCGGCTTTTTCGATACGCATCAGGACAGCGATCCCCTGATCATCCGGCCCAAAGAACTGCAGGATAATGCCACCCCCTCTGGTAACTCCCTGGCAGCAATGGCGCTGCTGCAGCTGTCTGCATTTACAGGCAGCGGCGAATGGCGCACCTATGCCGAGAGGATGCTTTCTTCTATTCAGAGCACGGCAGCACGCTATCCAACCGCTTTCGGGAATTGGCTATGCGCAATCGATATGGCTGTTAATCCGCTGCTCGAGATCGCTCTCCTCGGCCCCCAGGAGCATCCCACTACCAGCAAACTCCGTGAGGTCATCTGGTCTGCTTATCGCCCTTACGCTGTCTACGCGGCTTCCGATTATCCTCCCCCTCCCAATGCACCCCTTTTACTTCTCGACAGGCCGCTCATCGACAATCAGCCTACTGTCTATGTTTGCCAGAACTTCATTTGCCAGCAGCCCGTCACGGGTCCAGAGACTCTTGCCGGCCAGCTCGAATCCATCGTATCAACCCATTGAGATTTTATTCAAGCAAAAAGGAGCTGCCAGCCCATCGGCAGCTCCTTTTGTTATATGCACAATGATCACCCCGTTCGCAGGATCAGCGAAACTGGGCAGTGGTCTGACCCCATAATCTCTTCATGAATAATCACATCCTTCACCCGGGGTATCAGGCTTTCTGATACCAGAAAATAGTCCAGCCGCCATCCTACGTTGCGTGCCCGTGCGTTGGTAATAAAGGTCCACCAGGTGTACTGCACGCGGTCTGGATAAAGGAAACGATAGGCGTCCACCAGGCCCTGTTCAATGTAACGGTCGATCCAGGCGCGCTCGATAGGCAGAAAACCAGAGGTGTTCGCATTTTGCTTCGGGTTGCGCAGGTCGATTTCCCGGTGCGCGGTGTTGAAATCGCCGCAAATCACCACCAGTTCGCCCCGGGCGTGCAGTTCATCTACCAGCTCAAGAAGATAAGCATAAAAATCCAGCTTGTACTGCAGACGCCCCTGGTCCCGCTGGCCGTTTGGGAAATATACATTGAACAGTAAAAATCCTTGCTTCTCATCCAGAGAGTGCCGGGAAATAATCACACGGCCTTCCCCATCAAACCGGTCTTCCTGCAGTCCGATTTGCAGTTCGTCAGGATCACTTAAGCAAAAAGTAGCCACACCACTGTATCCGGGGCGGTCAGCCGGGTTCCAGCAGGAGCTGTATCCGTGGAAGATGGAGACGTATTCTCCGTCAATCTGTTCCGGACGGGTCTTGATTTCCTGCAGGCAGAGGACGTCGGGCCGCTTTTCCTGCAGCCAGTCGAGAGCGCCTTTTTTCAAAACGGCTCGCAGACCGTTGACATTCCAGGTTGTGATTACAAAGTCTGCCAACGCGAACCCGCCCCGTCACGCAGAAATTTCCATCAATTCCAGCGGCACAACGGCTGCACCTACCACGCCAGGCCCCGTATGAACGCCCAGCACCGGTGAGACACGCAGCACCTCCAGGCGAGCAACATTCAGCCGCTCTTTGAGTTTTTCGGTAAGGTTTTCCGCCTGTTCGGAAAACTGGCCGTGCAGGACAGTCACCCACATCGGTGTGGTCTTGCCATACTGCGCATGCAGGTGGTCTGCAATCTTGCTGATCGCGCGCTGCAGTGTTCTTTCTTTGCCAACCGTATTGTATTTGCCATCTTGTTCATCGACGGCGATAAGGGGTTTCAAACGCAGCAGTGACCCGGCCAGGGCCTGCACCCGCCCGATCCGGCCGCCGCGAGCAAGGTAATCCAGGGTGTCGAGGGTGAAGACGACCTCGGTAGCCTTCTGAATCTTTCGAAGGAGTTCAATGATTCTCTCTTTCCCCCAGCCTGCCTTTATCGCCCAGGCTGCAGCTAGCACCTGATACCGCTGCCCTCCGGAGAGTGTCAGCGTGTCGACCAGGGTAACCTGGGCTTCGCTTTTCTCCTGTGCGCCTGTACGTGCGGACTCAATCGTTCCACTCAGGCCCGAGGAAATATGGATCGAAAGGATTTCGCTCCCATTGATATGCAGTTTTTCATAAATATCGCGGAACACACCCGCTGAAGGTTGTGATGTTGTGGGAATAACCGGGAACATATCCCGCAGCCGGTTGTAAAAATCATCCGGCCCAATATCCTCTGCGGCAACGACGCCCTCCGGGAATTGAATCAGCAGCGGCGCAACGGTGATATCGTGCGCCTCACGTTCTTCGGTGGACAATTCTGCAGCGCTGTCAGTGACGATTTTCATTCTTTCAGTACTCCTGGGACGTAAATCTAAACCTCACCTTCGAAGAACAGAAGATGCGCACGCGTCGTTTAATCTGCCCACATACATCATTCCAACCTGTCGGGGTGAGGATCCAACTATTAACGCAATTTTACTCTAATCAGGCAAATTAACATTAAGCTCTTCCTTAATAAAGAGAAAATTCCCCTCTTTTTTCTGGATTACACCGTAAAATAATGCCCGGCCTCGCTCGATCGACAATATCATAAACAGGTAGAGGTTGCCGCTCGACCCTGCCCTGTGCAGTGTCTTTCGCGCAAGTGCTGTCAGACGAGGGTTTTATGGTATATTCGGAATTCGCTGTTTCCTTGGGTCAGCGGAAAGCACTCTGCACTGCTGCAATGTCTGCCCCCGTTATCGTTCCAATAATAAGGGGGCGGTGTATGACGGAAAAATATTACAGAAGAATTAACTCAGCCGGTAATAAAAACGGGTTGGTTTCGTTATTAATATCTACAACGAACTTCAAGGAGTTGACCGGATTTGATCGAAAAAGCGATGGCGCATGCATTCCGCATCATACTGCGTTCTCCGATCGGAAAACTGTTGATGCTGATCGCGCAGCGTTTTTACCCAAAAGAGTTCCCTGGTTGGGTCGTGGTCGAGGATGTTCATCTCGAGCTTCCACACCTGGATCCAGAATTTGACGGTTATCGTGTTGTACAGATCAGCGACTTTCACATCGGCACATGGGTGACACGCAAACACCTTGATGAAGTCGTTGAACTGGTAAATGAGCAGCAACCTGATCTGGTTGTACTTACCGGAGATTACGTAACTTTCACACCGGAGAAGTTCGCCTCAGACCTGGTCTCTGCGTTGAAACGCATCATCGCCCGCGACGGAGTGCTGGGTATTTTAGGCAATCACGATCACTGGACCGATCCGAAGGTGATCCGCAGGGTGTTTTATGCTGCTGGCGTTACCGACCTGAGCAATCGAGTGTACAGCGTTCACCGGAGAAACTCGGCCCTTCACTTTGGCGGTGTTGATGACATTATGAACGAGCTGGACTGTCTGGAAGATGTACTGGTGAAGCTTCCCTCTCACGGTGCGGCTGTTCTCCTGGTTCACGAACCCGATTTTGCCGATGTGAGCTCTCGCAGCGGCCGGTTTGACCTGCAGATCTCCGGTCATACCCATGGCGGACAGGTTCTGCTTCCCCTGGTGGGCGCCATCTTCTTACCCTCTTATGGACGCAAATACCCTCACGGACATTATCGGGTGAACGGCATGCACCTTTATACCAATCGCGGTATTGGAACCGCTGAGGTTCCTGTGCGCTATAACTGCCCTGCTGAGATCACCGTGTTCCACCTGAAGTCTGCTCACAACGGGAAATCGTGAGAACCAGGCTCTACTCATTAATCAGCTGCCTCAGCCTGGATGAGGCAGCTCGCAGTGGATTCCAGCTCTCAGGGCAATTGAAAAACCTTTGGCATCGAAAATTGATAGGTTCTGACAGCCGCGAGCTGTACAATAACCAATAACTCGTGAACCTCATCACAGACCCATCATTAGATCTACAATTATTTTCGCCAACATCGATCCGGTGAAACGTACTCAATTCACCAGACTCGTTATCGTTTGAGGTAGCCATACAATGCGAGAAGTTGCTGTTATCGGCATAGGGCAAACGCCTGTATCCGAACACTGGGAAAAATCTCTGCGCGAACTGGCCGGTGAAGCGGTCTTCGCTGCAATGATCGATGGCCATCGCGAATCGGTCGACGGTCTGTTTGTCGGCAACATGCTTTCCGGGAGCCTCATCCGCCAGGAGAACCTGGGAGCCATGATCGCTGATTGGGTCGGCCTGCGCCATACGGAAGCCGTGAAAGTAGAGGCTGCCTGTGGTTCCGGCGCAGCAGCCCTGCGAGCCGCCATTCTGGCCGTCGCATCGGGAGCGATGGACAGTGCGATAGCCGTTGGCGTGGAAAAGATGACCGAAACCAAAGGTGTCGAAACCACGGCTGCCCTGGCTGCTGCGGCCGATGCGGATTATGAAGCCGCTCAGGGGCTGTCCTTTGTGGCCATCAATGCCCTCATCATGCAGCGCTATCTTTATGAATACGGCTGGAAGCACACCGATTTCGCGCCCTTTTCTATTAATTCTCATGCCAACGCCGTCCACAACCCTTACGCACGCTTACAGGAACCGATCTCCGAACGCAGCTACCAGAAAGCACGGATGATTGCATCTCCCATCAACCTGCTGGATGCTTCGCCGATCGCTGACGGTGCTGCTGCCGTTCTGATCACCCCGGCAGGCGACCTGCGCCGCAACGGCCGTCCGCTGATCCAGATCGCCGCCTCCGCTTCTGCAACCGATACGCTGGCCGTCCACGACCGGCCGGACCCACTGTGGCTGACCGCAGCCGAAAAATCGGTGAAAAAGGCATACGCCCAGGCCGGCGTTGAGCCGCAGGATATCGATTTCTTTGAACTGCACGATGCCTTTTCAATAATGGCAGCCCTCTCACTGGAGGCCTGCGGCTTTGCTGAGCGCGGCCAGGCGCCTCGCCTGGCACAGGAAAATCAGATCAGCCTGCACGGACGCATCCCAATCTGCACAATGGGCGGCCTGAAAGCCCGCGGCCACCCGGTTGGCGCCACGGGACTCTATCAGGTTGTCGAGGTAGTTCAGCAGCTGCGCGGCGAAGCCGGCGCGAATCAGGTGGACGGTGCAAAAATTGGTATGGCCCAGAATATCGGCGGCAGCGGCGCCACCGTGTTCACCCATATCCTGCGCGTGATGTAAGCCTGGCAGAAGCAGTCCGGCCGGTTTTCAAGGTTTGAAAGCCGGCTTTTTTATATCCAGACCATTTTCCTCCAATCGATTTTCGGAGCCAGTTGCGGTAAAATATTTCCAGCAGAAACCAGAAAATCCAGATAACGAAGTAAACGATGACTCTATATTTATACGATACCTACACCCGCAGTCTGCGAGAGTTTACGCCGCTTAATCCCGCACCGGCCGGCGAAAAGCCTGAAGTGGGTCTGTATACCTGTGGTCCTACCGTTTATGACTACGCCCACATAGGCAACCTGCGTACCTACATCTTTGAAGATGTGCTGCGCCGTGTGCTCGAATTTAATGGCTACCGTGTCAACCACGTGATGAACATCACCGACGTTGGCCATCTGACATCGGATGCCGATGAGGGTGAAGATAAAATGGAGAAAGGCGCCCGGCGGCTGGGCAAAACAGCCTGGGATATTGCCGAATTTTTCGCCGGGGCGTTCCGCCAGGATCTTGCACGATTGAACATTCTCGAACCCACCATCTGGTGCAAAGCCACCGACCATATCCCCGAGCAGATTGAGTTTATCCGCTGCATTGAGGAAAAGGGCTACACGTACCGCACGTCTGATGGCATTTACTTTGATACCAGCAAGCTGCCGAATTATGGTTACCTGGCGCGACTGGATATCGAGGGTTTACAGGCCGGTGCGCGCATTGAGATGGGTGAGAAACGCCACCCAACCGATTTTGCTCTCTGGAAGTTCAGTCCACCGGGACAGAAACGCCAGATGGAATGGGACAGTCCCTGGGGTGTCGGCTTCCCTGGCTGGCATATCGAATGCTCGGCAATGTCGGCAAAGTATCTGTGTACCTATTTTGACATCCACTGCGGCGGTGAGGATCATATCTCCGTCCACCACTCGAATGAGATTGCCCAGACCGAGGCCTGCTACGGCACTCGCCTGGCGAATTTCTGGATGCACGGCCACTTCTTACAGTTAGATGACGCCAAAATGGCGAAATCCTCAGGCGAATTTTTACGGCTGGATACACTCATTGAACGCGGCTACGATCCCCTGGCCTACCGGTTTTTCTGCCTCAGCGCTCATTACCGCTCGAAACTCAACTTCCACTGGGACAGCCTGGACGGAGCTGCAACCTCTCTCGACCGCCTGCGCAGCAATGTGTACGAATGGGGTGAACCCGGCGAGCCAGATCAGGATTACGTCGAGAAGTTCACCGCTCAGGTCAATGATGACCTGAACATGCCCCGTGCGCTGGCCGTCACCTGGGATCTGGTGAAAAGTGATCTGCCTGCCGCAGTGAAGAAAGCGACCATCCTGGTGTTTGACCAGGTACTGGGGCTGCGTCTGGCTGAGTGGAAGCCGGTTGATGAGCCCATTCCGGATGAAATCCTGGCTCTGGTCGAGCAGCGACAGGCTGCCAGGCGTGAAAAACGCTGGAGCGAAGCTGACGCCCTGCGCGATCAGGTGATCGCCGCTGGTTATGAAATTGAAGATACGCCGGAGGGCCCTCGCGTACGGCACCGTAAGCAGCTTCAGAGTTCCTGAAGCGTACAGTTCAAACTTGAATTAGAGCCGGAGCAAAAACTAATGCTCCGGCTCTTTTACTTGCCATCACCGCTTCATCCTTTTTCCCGGGAGTTCGGGTGCATAATCAACCCGCACATAACCGCTGGCCATCGGATCCGCTCGAACCGGAAGCACAAGCAGCTCGTCGTGGATCATGCAAAGCACGACATCGGATTCCTGACAGTAATACAGGGTCAGATCCAGGTTGAGCTCACGGTCTCCAGCCAGGTTCACCTCGAACGTTGCCGTTCCATCCTTTTCAACCGGTACCTCGATTGACGATCTCGCTTCTCCATCATCCCAAATACGCAGGCTGCTGGGTGCTTCGGTATTCAACTTATAACCTTCCGGAAGCTGCAGATTGAACGTGATGGTGAATTTGCCCGGTGGTCCTTCAACCGCTTCCAGCCGATTGGGCTGGCGGTTGTTACTCTCGCCGGAACCGCCGGTGAGCTGGTCCAGCCCCTGCAGTATGAGTGTGCTCACCGTCTTTTCCTCAAGGTCAAGGATTCGAATCCGGTGATTATTGGTATCGGCGACATACAGCTTTCCGGCATAATAAGCCAGCCCTTCTGGTTGATAGAAGGTCGCCTCGTCAAATGCACCGTCGCTGCTGCCCGGCTCAGCGGTCCCGGCAAGTGTTTCAACCCTCCCGGTCGCCGGGTCAAGTGTTTTGATCTTGTGATTGTAGCTGTCGGCAATATACAGGGTCTGCCTGTTAAAAGTAATCCCGGCGGCATGCTGCAGGCGCACATCCGCCCCAACCCCGTCCATGTCGCCGAATTCAAAAAGGCCCTGACCGACCAGAGTAAAGACACGCGGTTCATCGCCTAATGAAATGGCCCGAATGGCGCTCGCCTCGGCATCTGCCACGATCAGATGACCCAAGCCCAGGGTCAGGTCGCTGGGCTGGTTAAAGCTGGCCTCCTGCAGCGGACCATCGACCAGTGCCTCACGGCCGTTACCAGCAAACACCCCCAGCCTCTGCTCATCCAGCAGAATCCAGATCTGGTGCGAGCCAGCCATCGCGATCAACAGCACATCATGGCCTTCCTCTGTCGCTTCGGCCAGAGCCAGCAGCGCCCAGGGCGATCGCAGCGGTATTTCTCTGGGAGATCCGCCCATCACCCGGCTTCTCCCTTTTCCACCTGTTCCGGCAACCGTGTGCACCAGGCCGCTCTCCAGGTCAATGGCTCTGATGGCGTGATTATCCGTATCGGCCACATAAAGTTTGTTCCGTAACAGAGCCATACCATGTGGAGCATTAAATGCGGCTTCGTTTTCAGGCCCATCCTGCAGTTCTGGCATACCGCTGCCAAACACACGCAGGATTTGAGCTGTCCCACCGCTCTCGTTCAACCGTGTTTCGATAATACGGTTGTGACGGGTATCGGCAATATAAGCCCGGCCATCACCAGCGATGCAAATCCTGGTGGGATAAGAAAGCACAGTCTGAGGTACGAAGCCGGACTCCAGTTCGATTTCCAGCGGCTGGCTGTCCAGCAGCCCCTGTGCTTCAAAGTCCTGGATCATCCGCTCCAGAATTGGAAAATAATCTTCCGCTTGAATCTCCCCGGCATCCCCTCCAACCACACGCCCTTCCGGATCGATCAGTACAATCGTCGGCCAGGCGTGGACGTTATAAGCATTCCACACTTTAAATCCCGCGTCGTTCACCACCGGGTGTTCGATCCCGTAGCGGATAATAGCTTCCCGGATGTTCTCTGTCAGCCGTTCTGAGGGAAACTTGGCCGAATGAACGCCGATCACCACCAGCGTGTCAGGGAACCTTTCTCGAAGTCGACGCAACTGCGCGACATTGTGCATACAGTTAATTCAGCCAAAGGTCCAGAACTCCAGGATTATGAGCTTTCCTCGCAAATCTTCCAGCCGTAACGGCCGGGGCGTGTTAAGCCATTCCAAATCGCGTGGAAACTCTACAGCTTCTATTTCTCCCCTGTACTGCATTCCTTCCTCCTGTTTGCGCTGGCCTCCCCCTCATCTTCTTCATTGTAACTGATCCTGATAAAGATCTTGCCTGTGCAGGAGCCGGATTGACGTAAAGACCATGTTCCAATTTAGATCCCACACCCTGAGTTAACAGTGAAGAGCGCCGCAGCTGCTCCGGCGCTCTTCGGACTGCATCTCTTCAAATGAGATGCTCAATTTGCGACCAGTTGAGGAACCAGACCAGCATCCTCGACAATGCGTGGGACAATCGATTCCCAACCCACCGCCATCAGGTGGATTCCGTTGATTCCTTCCAGTTTCCGTACTGCCTCAATCAACTCCAGTGCAATCTGTACACCCTCTTCTTCCTCGCCATCCCCAGCCTTTTCCATCCGCTTGAGCAGTTTATCAGGGATAAATACGCCGGGGACCTCGTCGTTCATATACCGGGCAACCTTCAGGCTCTTCAACGGTGTGATACCGACCAGGATATACACTTTATCCAGGATGTTTCGTTTAGCGAGTTCATTCAACCAGACCTCAAGTCCATCGGGATCGAAGACCACATTCGTCTGGAAGAACTGCGCTCCTGCGTTGACTTTCTTTTCCTCGCGCAGCGCCTGAAACCGGGGTTCAGAAGCAAAGGGAGACGCTGCAGCTCCCAGGAAGAATTTGGGCGGGAATTTGATATTGCGCCCGTCCAGATATTTGCCTTCATCCCGCATCCGGCGCAGGATCCACAGCATCTGTACCGAGTCAATATCGACCACATCCATTCTGCCCCGCGGGTTAGGGGATAATCTCATACTGTCTCCCGAGAGGCACAGGATGTTGCGCACACCCAGCGCGGCTGCCCCCAACACTTCGCCCTGCAGTCCGGTGCGGGTGCGGTCACGGGCGGCAATCTGCATCACGGGTTCGGCCCCCTGCTCAATCGCGATTTTGCTGCAGGCCCACGATGTCATGCGCGGCGTCGCCGAAGGGGCGTCGGTGAAATTGATCGCCGCCACATAGGGCTTTACCAGTTCGATATTGGAGATCAGCTTTTTCGTACTGATGGTGAGCGGTGGGGCCACCTCACAGGTGAGGACGAACTCTCCTGCCTGCAGCCGCCGCTCCAGCTCGGATGCTGGTTCACTGTAGGCTGGCGGGTGATAAATGGAGTCTCCCTGCCACCAGTCCGGCTGGCGCACAGGGTAAAACACAGCATCCCACGTTTCCGCACGTTTACGGGGATCTGAGGAGGTCATCCCCTGAATAAACTTTTTTACCCCGACCTTACGAACCTGGGCAACCACATCACCCCAGGTCTCGGTTCCCACCTTTTCCCAATCCAGTGGTGGCAGCACTTCCAGAAGCTTTTCCTCGCGGCCCATGCGAAACGAGCGATCGTATATCTTGTACCAGATACAGGGCCTCGTTTCATCCACGTAGCAGCGTTCCGGGGTCGAGCCGCCGCAGGGCCCATTGCGGATACCTTTTGGGCATTCCATGGGGCAAATAAAGGCCGTCTCCTGCAGCAGACAGTTGCCGCACATGCGGCAGCCGAAAAGCGGCCCTTTTACCCACCGTTCGATCGTTGCCAGCAGGCGGCGTCCTGCCGGTTCACGTTTAAATGGATAAAAGGGGGGCTGCCATCTGCGTCCCGGGGTAAAACCTGGCATTCAATACCTCCTCAGTGCATTCGTCGAATCATCGATTTGATCGGGTGCGATAATATTGATCCTGATAAGACCTGGCCTGATTATAGCCTTTAAGCCTGCTTCCCTGTGATGGATAACTGTCATATGTATGTACATGTAAATTGTCAGGTTCGCAGGCGGCTTGACAATCAAGGAAGGTCCGGCATAATGGATGCCAGCTTTGATTTGCACTGCTGCTTTCCAGAGTAGAGAGGATAAATTGCCTGAACAGTCGTGGATGATTTATGGTGCCTATGGTTTTACAGGGCAGCGAATCGTTGATTACGCACTGGCGCGAGGTCACCGCCCTGTGTTAGCCGGGCGTTCAAAAGAAAAAACGCAGTGCCTTGCGGAACGCTATGGTCTGGACTGGATTTCCGTTGATCTCGAACAGCACAGCGAACTGGTGAGCGCGATCAGGCAGGTCAGGCTGGTTGTTCATTCAGCCGGACCATTCATTCAGACGGCTCCGCCAATGATCCAGGCCTGCCTGGATGCCGGCGTGAACTACATCGACATCACAGGAGAAATACCGGTCGTGCAGTTCACATTTGCGCACAACCGGGAGGCGAAACGCAGGGAAATACTGCTCCTGTCTGGCGCCGGATTTGATGTGATTACGTCTGACTGCCTGGCAAAGCAGTTGAGCCTGAGGGCGCCAGACACCCGTGAGCTGGAAATCATCGCAGCCACAGATGGAAGGTTGAGTTCAGGGACGATCCACTCAGCCTTGGAAATCCTTTCCTATGGCGGGCGCGTCCGGCGGCACGGTAAGCTTGTCGCTGTTCCTCTCGGTAAAGGTGGTCAGAAATTCCGTTTCGCAGGGCAGGAGCGATTTGCAATCCCCGTCCCTCGCTGTGACCTGGAGACGGTTTACCAGTCCACGGGTATACCCAACATCACGTCCTATCTGGCCCTGCCGTTTACTGGAGTTGACCGCATACCCCAACTGCTACCTGCTTTGTTTACCGCGCTTTCAATCAAACCCTTGCGAAAGCTGGCCCGAATCCTGGCCAACCTGGTTTTGCCGCGTCCGGATGCATCCAACCTCAGCAGCGGAGCAGCCTATATCTGTGCGCGATCAACGAATGTATACGGGAATCAGACACAGGCCGTGCTCGAAACCACTGAACCCTATCGATTCACAGCCGGAGCGGTCGTCAGAGCGGTGGAAAGGATTATGGAAACCAAACCGGTTGGTGCCATGACACCCTCACAGGCTTTAGGTCACGATTTCATCCTTGAAGTCGATGAAACCAGGATGCTGGAAATGGGCGCTGATTTGGCACCACCCGGTGAGCTGTCATGAGTTAAAGGCATACCGCAGCGCTGTGCGCGCAGCATGATATCCGCACATGCCGTGCACACCACCACCAGGGGGTGTGGATGAGGAGCATATATAGATACCAGGGTCTGGAGTGCGGTAAGGCGTGAGCTGCAAGGTCGGACGGGTGAAGAACTGCAGCAGATCCTGCATCCCCCCGTTGATATCTCCTCCAATATAGTTCGGATTATAACTTTCCAGGTCCCGGGTTGACCACACCCGCCGGGCCAGAATGCAGTCTTTGAACCCTGGCGCAAAGCGTTCAATTTGGGCTTCAATCCTGTCCGTCATATCGACGGTCGAACCGTTGGGAACATGGCAGTACGCCCAGCCAACTTCTTTGCCCTCAGGAGCGCGTGAGCGGTCGAATCGGCTGGGCTGAACGAACAACACAAAGGGTTTCTCGGGGTGCTTCCCCTGCCCGATCAGGCGTTCGCTGAGTGCAATTTCCTCATATGTCCCTCCCAGGTGGACTGTCCCGGCCTGGCGGCACTCTTCTGCACGCCAGGGAACCGGTTCGCTTAGAGCCCAGTCAATCTTGAAGATGCCCGGTCCGTAGCGGTAGCGACCCAGCTGGCGCCGGTATGCATCGGGGAAGCGCTCACCTGTGATGTCCAGTACCTGCCGTGGGGTGACATCAAGCAGAACGGCGCGGCTGGGCGGTAGTTCATCCAGGGAGTTAACCTTCCATCCTGTACAGATTTTTACACCTGCTGCGGTCAATTCGCCTGCCAGTGCGTTAGCGAGCGACTGTGAGCCGCCGCGCGCAACCGGCCAGCCCACCACATGTCCAAGCAGGCTCAGCATCAGCCCAAATGATGCGGATACAATATTTTCCAGCGGCTGGATGGAGTGCGCGGCCATCCCGGCGAAAAAGGCCTTTGCCCGCTCACCTTTAAAATATCTGTTCACATAGGTTTGCGCGGATGGGAGCGCCTGCAGACCAAAACGTGCCAGCAGAAATGGCCGCCGGGGAGGCAGCGGGAAGGGACCCAGCAGTTCTTCCAGCAAAAATTCCCACACATCCAGCCAGGGATCCATCGTCCGGTGGTATGCGCGCGCATCGTCCCCCAGGCTTTCAGCCGTTACATCGACAGAACGATCCAGCACAGCAGCACTGCCATCATCGAATGGGTGCGCGGCGCAGTAACGGGGGTGGACCCATTCCAGGCCGTAATTACTCAGATTTACAGACCGAAAAAATGGAGATGCGATTCCAAGAGGGTGGACCGATGAGCAGATATCGTGCAGAAATCCGGGAAGTGTGACCTCACCGGTTCGCATCCCTCCCCCGATCGTCTCATGAGCTTCGATCACAGCAACCGAACGCCCTGTTCTCGCAATTTCCAGGGCTGCTGCCAGTCCATTCGGTCCGGAGCCTACCACCACTGCATCGTATTCGCTTTTTTCCAATAAACACTCCAGTTTCGAAAAAGCCTGCTGCCAATTACACCCCTGATAATTCTCTGCTTGAATTCTACCAGCAGCAGCCAGGAAACACATATCGATCTTCCTGCACGGTGGCTGTACAGCATCGTCCTTGCAGTCATCGCCAGCGGGCAAAATAGATGTTTGACCGCCTGTTGTATAATAATTGTTGACTAAATATCGGTGGTTGGTATAGACCCGCTTTAGGTATACGGGTTTCATCCTGAACAGGTTGATTTTGCTTACCCCGGTTTGCAGTATCAGGTTAATAAGGAGATAAAACTTAAACCATGCGTATTGGCTTTATCGCAACACGCCTGAGCGGAACAGATGGAGTATCACTCGAGGTTGAGAAATGGGCTCGCGTCCTTTCAGAAATGGGGCATGAGCTTTTTTATTGTGCTGGTGAGTGTTCGGGTTATGCCGCGGATGGTACCATCATTCCAAAGCTTCATTTTGCCGAGCATTCTATTTATTCGCTCAGCCAGATGGCCTTCGGTGAAAACAGGGAAGCGAACACAGATAAAGTCGTTGATCAAATCTATTCCTTCGCAGATGAGATCCGCACACCGCTGCGGAATTTCATCCGCTCCAACCGGCTGGATCTGATCATCGTCCAGAACGCCCTGACAATCCCGATGAATCTTCCTCTGGGGGTCTGTCTCACGGGCATTATTGCCGAATTAGGCATCAACACCATTGCTCACCACCATGATTTTTACTGGGAGCGTCAGCGCTATCAGACCAATGGTATCCTGGATCTTCTGGACACATCATTTCCGGCGAAGCTGCCTTCCATTCGCCACGTCACGATCAATTCCATCGCACAGGCACGGTTAAAGGCTCGCCGGGGGATCGATTCTGTCGTTATTCCTAATGTTTTCGATTTCTCAGCGCCTCCGCCTGAGATCGATGATTACAACTGCGATTTTCGTAAGGCTCTGGGACTTGAACCCGACGAGTTATTTGTTCTTCAACCTACGCGGGTGATCCAGCGCAAGGGCATCGAGATGGCAATTGAACTGGTGAAGCGCCTCAATCCCGATCGCCCCCGCCTGTTTATTACCCACCGTTCAGACGATGAAGGCTTGGAATACTGGCACTGGCTCAAACGCGAGGCGCAGGTCATGGGCGTCCAGGTTCAGTTAATCGATCATATGATTGGACCCCACCGCTCTTATATCAAAGAACACAAGGTCTATTCGCTCTGGGATGCTTACCTGCATGCCGATCTGGTGACCTACCCCAGCCTTTATGAAGGTTTTGGAAATGCACTGCTCGAAGCCGTTTACTTCAAAAAGCTCATGGTAGTCAATCGCTATCCGGTCTACAATGCTGACATACGCCCGCTGGGCTTCAAATTTATCGAGCTGGATGGATTTGTTGACAATCACAGCATCCGGCAGGCCCAACGTCTGCTTTCGGATCCTCAAAAAGTGCAGCAGTGGACGGATAAAAACTTCCGCCTCGGGCAGGAACATTTTTCACTTGAGGTTCTCAGGGAAAAGCTGACCGCCCTGCTGGATGATTTCAGGTGATACACCAGACGAATGACGAAGATCAGCATCCTGCATTATGCAGCTCCACCTGTCGTGGGTGGGGTAGAAAGTACGATAGAGCACCATGCCCGCCTGCTGGCGGAGCGCGGCTATCAGGTCTCGGTGATAGCCGGGCGAGGGGAAAGGTTTAATCCCGCAGTCGAATTTACTGCACTGGAAGATGTCGACTCACGCAGCCAGCCGGTAGAGGCTGTCAATCGCGAACTGGCTGAGGGGAACGTCAGCACAGCTTTCTTTACCCTGCGTGACCGCCTTGTCCAGAGCCTTGAACCGCTGCTTGTTCGCTCAGATGCGGTTATTGTCCACAATGCACTCACGCTGCACAAAAACCTGGCACTGACTGCCGCGCTGCACCAGCTCTCCCAGGCAGGCGAGATGTCCTGGATTGCCTGGTGTCACGACTTCGCCTGGCAGGATCCAATTTACACGCCCGGGCTGCACGCTGGCTATCCCTGGGACCTGCTGCGTACTGCCTGGCCGGGGATACGCTATGTGGTCGTTTCCGACCACCGCCGCCAGCAGCTTGCAGAGCTCCTTCAAATCCCGGCTCACAATATTGAGTTGATACCTCCGGGGGTCGAGCCATATTCATTTCTGGGGATCAGCGCCCCGGTGCGCCGGCTCGCGGACCGGCTGGGTTTACTGCAAGCGGACCCTTTACTGCTGCTGCCGGCCCGCATCACACGCCGCAAAAATATTGAATTCGCCCTGCAGGTGATGGCCGAGCTGCGCAAGATAAAGCCGCACGCGCTGCTTGTCGTCACTGGTCCCCCCGGACCGCACAATCCTGCCAATGCAGCCTATCTAGATTCGCTCCAGGAGCTGCGTGAATCGCTGCAGTTGAACCGGAACATCTGCTTCCTCTACGAACAGGGTGAAGGCGGAGAGCCGCTGAATTTATCAGATGCTGAAATTGCTGAACTATACCGGCTGGCGGATCTGTTGTTTTTTCCCAGCCGCAGGGAGGGTTTTGGAATTCCGGTGCTCGAAGCAGGTCTGGCCAGATTGCCTGTCTTTGCAGCAGATATCCCTCCCGTACATGAAAGCGCCGCCGGGCAGGCTCACGTTTTCCCCTTAGATGCAGATCCGGCGGATGTCGCCAGGCGGATCGCACAGTTTATCGATACGGATCCGGCGGTGATGCTGCGCAGGCGCGTGATAACCCACTTCACCTGGAGTTCAATTATCGAGCACCAGCTAATCCCGCTGATCGAGGAGGTAACCCGAAGATGACGAAATTCGAACTGGTATCCGTCCCCAACCGGTCACCTTCCGCATCTTCCACTGGTTTTCGACTCCTGTTGCCCGTCAGCACCCTCGAAGAAGCCCGCATACTGCTTCCCGTTGGTGAAAGCCTTGTTCTGGATAAAAAAGGCCAGCTCTTCATCCTGCATTTACACACGGCTGACGAAGATGAACCGCTCAGCAGCGCTGCGGCGGCCGCCAGCGACTTCCGTGAAGCGCTGGTGAAAATGATGCAGAGCCTGCTGACCATTACAGCTAGGATACAGACCCGGGTACGCCCGCCGGATAAGGTCTGGGAGGAGATCTGGGAAGCCGTGGAACAGGAAGAGATCGATATGCTCCTGGTCGGCTGGCCGCACAGCGGGAAGACGGAGATGACCGTCAGCGATTTCTTCCATGCGCGCCTCGATTCGCCCCCCTGTGCGGTGATTGCCCTGCGTCCGGGAGAAGACCTTATCGCTTCAGGATCCTGGCAGCATGTGCACAACATCCTCATGCCGGTGCGTGGTGGTGCCAACTCTTCTCTGACGCTGCGGGTGGGATACAGCCTGGCCCAGACCCTGAATGCCAGCATAACGCTCCTGCATGTTGCCTCTTCCACAAAAGATGAACGCTTTCAATTCACGGATCAGTTTTCGCCCGCTGTTTACGGGTTAGAGCGTATACAGCGCACAGTGACGACCAAAGGTGAAATCCCAGATGCTGTTTTAAAAGAAGCTGAGAATCACCAGGTGATCGTCATGGGTGCGCCAACCGAGTCGGCCGGCACAGGCCGCTGGCAGGGGCCTCTGGTCAATCATATCCTGCGGGACACGCGTAAAACTGTGATCGCGGTGATGGAGAAAGGCAAACCGGCGGAAAAGCGCCCCGCCTCGCCATCTGCTGAAATGGACACGCCGCTGGCAGTGGTGGTGGACAAGTGGTTCGTCGAGAACACCTTTCGCAGCCGGGAATTTGAAGATCTGGAGGGCCTTGTAAGGTTGAAAGAAGAGCAGGGGCTGACCATCAGCGTTGGCCTGCCGGCTCTAAACGAAGAGGCTACCGTTGGCAGGGTAATCAAGACCATCAAAACCGGCCTGCTGGACGAGATTCCTCTGATCGATGAAATTATCCTGATCGACTCCGGATCAACGGACCGCACACGTGAGATTGCCGAAGACCTCGGCATCCCGGTTTTCATCCACCAGGAAATCCTGCCCGAGCTGGGATCCTATGAGGGGAAGGGAGAGGCGCTGTGGAAAAGCCTATACGTTCTCAAGGGAGATATAATCGCCTGGGTTGATACCGATATCAGCAATATCCATCCGCGCTTCGTCTACGGCGTTGTCGGCCCCCTCCTGCGCGACACGCATATCCATTACGTAAAAGGCTTTTACCGCCGCCCGCTCAGGGAGGGTGGTCGCACAATTGTCGGTGGCGGTGGACGCGTGACCGAGCTGACCGCGCGCCCCTTTATCAACCTGTTCTTCCCCGAACTGTCAGGACTGATCCAGCCCTTGTCCGGTGAGTATGCTGGCCGGCGGTCCGTGCTGGAGCGGCTGCCTTTCTTCACCGGCTACGGTGTGGAAACCGGCCTTCTGCTGGACCTGTTCAACGAATTTGGCCTGGGGGCGATCGCCCAGGTCGATTTACTGGAGAGGGTTCATCACAACCAGCCGCTGCCATCGCTGTCGAAAATGTCTTTCGCGATCATGCAGGTGGTCTTCAGTCGTCTCGAAAAACGCCACAACACCCGCCTGCTGGTGGACGCCAATCGTACGATGAACCTGATTCGCTACGACCGCCAGCGGCATTATTACCTGGATCCGGTTGAGATCTATGAACGCGAACGGCCGCCCATGATTACGGTGCCCCAGTACTGTGAGAAAATGGGGCGCGTTCCCCTGCCGTCCGGTCGCAAAGAAAACCAGGTCACCCCCAGGGGAGTGGGTTTATGACTCATCTCATCCTCATCCGGCACGGAGAAACGGACTGGAATGTCGAGGGGCGCTATCAGGGACAGGCTGACCCACCTCTGAATGCGCGCGGCCGGGTACAGGCACTGCGGCTGGCAGATGGACTCGCCAGTTCTGGAATCGAAACCCTTTATACCAGCCCACTGCAGCGCGCCAGACAGACAGCAGAGATCGTCGCCCAGCGTCTGAATGTCCCGGTCCACATCGAGCCGCGTCTGGTTGAGATTCACCAGGGCGACTGGCAGACCCGGCTACGTTCTGAGATCGAACAGCTCTATCCCGAGCAGTTTCGGCGCTGGGTAACAGATCCCTGGTCAGTTTCTCCGCCGAACGGAGAAAGACTGGTTCAGGTTCTCGAACGCGTCGTCGCTGCCGTGACCGACATCGTCCGCCGCCATCCGGCATCCCGGGTCGGACTGGTCACCCACCGCATACCCATCGCATTGATTAAATTTAAATATCAGGGACTGGATCCGGATAATATCCGCACCCTTAACCTGCCAAATACTTATTACGAAGAAATCGATATCAATCCCGAAATAGTTGAAAAGATGGCCACAAAAGAGAAATAAGCCCCTCTGGAGGATAAATGGCTGAAACCCTGGACACTTCTGTTCTTTCAACTGAGCCGCTGGAAAGAATTCAACACCTGCTGGTCCAGCTGTACGGAGAACCGGAAGGCGAAAAAGCGTTCCGGCAGTTGACCCCCCGGCTGGATGAATATGCACGCCGGTTTTCTGCGCAGAGACGGGATGTTTCGGGCACCACTGGGCCTCTGACAGAAGCGGACGCTATTTTGATCACCTATGGGGATCAATTCCAGGGAGACGCCCCGCCGCTTCAGCTTCTCGAGCAGTTCCTCGACCGTCATCTCGGACAGATCATCCGCGGCGTTCACATCCTGCCTTTCTACCCATACTCCTCTGATGATGGTTTTTCGGTCATTGATTACCGCCAGGTCAATCCTGCCCTGGGATCCTGGGATGATATCCGCCGCCTGGCACACCGCCGCCGCTTGATGTTCGATGCTGTGGTCAACCACATCTCGCAGCACAGCCGCTGGTTTCAGGGCTTTCTTCAGCAGGAGCCTCCGTATGACGACTATTTCATCACGGTCGACCCGGCAGTGGACCTGAGCGCGGTGGTCCGCCCGCGCGCGCTTCCCCTGCTCACCCCGGTGGAAACCGTGCGCGGACAGCGCTATGTCTGGACCACGTTCAGTGAGGACCAGATCGACCTGAATTACGCCAACCCACAGGTGCTCCTTGAGATGCTCGATATCATCCTGTTTTACGCTGTCAATGGGGCACAGTTGATTCGCCTGGATGCCATTGCCTACCTGTGGAAGGAGATCGGGACGCCCTGTATTCATCTGGAAAACACCCATAACGTGGTCAGGCTCATTCGTGCCGTACTCGACGCTGTCGCTCCGCATGTGCTGCTGATTACCGAGACCAATGTCCCTCACGAAGAAAATATCAGCTATTTTGGCCGGCCGCTTCCTGGAGGGGATCTCACCGACGAAGCCCAGCTTGTTTACCAGTTCCCCCTGGCCCCCCTCATTCTGCATACCTTTGTTACCGGTTCCGCTTCAGTGCTCTCCCGGTGGGCCGCCGGGTTGAAGACGCCTTCGCCTGGTACCGCTTTCTTCAATTTCATTGCCTCACACGACGGCATCGGCCTGCGCCCATCAGAAGGCCTGCTCAGCCCCGCAGAAATTCAGGCCCTCATCGACCGCACCCTGTCTCACGGGGGGCAGGTATCATACCGCTACCATCCTGATGGCTCCAGGAGCGTGTACGAGCTCAATATCACCCTTTACGACCTGCTCAACGATCCCAGCCAACCCGATCCGGATGTCGATATCCAGCGCTTTCTCGCCTCGCAGGCAATCATGCTGGCGCTTGCCGGGGTCCCTGGAATCTACATCCACAGCCTGTTTGGATCCAGCAGCTGCCATTCCTGTTATCAGGAGACCGGGCGGGCGCGCTCCATGAACCGCCAGAAGTTCCAGCTAGCAGAGCTGGAAGCACGTCTTTCCCAGCCAGACAGCCGTGAGGCGCGTGTCTTTACCGCTTACCGTCACATGCTCGCAACTCGCAGCGGTCTCCCAGCCTTCCACCCGGCTGCAGCCCAGCAGGTGCTCAATCTGCATGACGGGATCTTCGCCCTGCTGCGCACACCGCAGGACAGGCACAAACCGGTCCTCTGCCTGACCAGTGTCACCCCCGCAGAGACCTCTCTGCAGGTCGATCTCCACGAGCCGGGCATCGATTCGATCACTGCATGGCAGGATGCCCTGACAGGAAGGATTTTCAGGGCCCACAACAGCAGGCTGCAGGTCTCTGTGGCCGGTTATGAAACACTCTGGCTCAAATCCCTGGAAAGCGCCTGAATGACACCGCCTGCTGGCTCCAAATCTGCCCACAGGCCCGTACTTTCCTCGATCTGGCTGTATCTGCTTTTCGGGGTTCTGATACTGGGGCTGCTGGTGTGGACCTCTTTACGCACCCTTCAGGAAACGCCTACACGTCAGGCAAGCGCTCAGGTCCCCGGTCACGGCTGGGTAACTCTGACACTCACCATCTCTCCTTATCCACCAGTGACGGATGAACCAGTTTTGCTGAACGTTGTAGCTGAAAATGAACGCGACGTGCTCCTGGAGTTCATTGACGGCCTGCCTTATACCTTCGGGCAGCAGAACAGTGATGTGATTCTGGGCGCCGGCAGAGCTTTCCTGGCTGCAGATGGGGCCGGCTATCAAAGCCGGCTCACTTTCCCCTCACCGGGCAGCTACTGGGTCGATTATGAAATTCTCCCGGGGACGAAAATCCGCTTTCAGTTCGCCGTCAGTACTGCACCGACTGGATAGGTTATAATTGCTTCATGCGTTCTTAAGGACTGCAGAAGAGCCGGGTTATCATCACAAATCCCGGCTCAATTCTCTTTTACCTGAAAGGGTGTCTACATGCAGGATTTCAACGAAACAGAACTACCTTCACCCGCAGAATCACCGCCTCCACCCCAGGATCGGCCTGCGCTGGTCATCAACATTCAATCCTGGGCGACCCCAATTGTTGGTCTGATCATGCTCGCTGTTGGCCTGTTGGGTGGCTATATTGGACGTCCTCTCCTGGAGAAGAGTACCCCCACGGCTGTGGCGGTCAACCCAACCCCCTCTGTCCCCCAGAGCGCTGCAGGAACGGAGCAGCAGCGTCAGGAGATGATGGCTTTTCTGGTCGATCAGACTAAACATCTCAAGGGCGACGATGCCGCTCCCGTCACCATCATTGAGTTCAGCGATTTTCAGTGACCATTCTGCGGCAGATTTGCCACTGGCGCGGGGCGTCAGATCGAACAGGAGTATATTGAAAGCGGCAAGGTCCGCATGGGTTACTGGCACTTTGCTTTCCTGGGGCAGGAATCACTCTGGGCAGCAGAAGCCTCCGAATGCGCTGCGGACCAGGATGCATTCTGGGAGTATCATGACCTGCTCTTCGAAAGCCAGAACGGTGAAAACCGGGGCGCCTTCAGCAAAGAAAACCTGAAGCAGTTTGCTGCAGACCTCGAGCTGGACACCGGGGCTTTCAACGAATGCCTGGACAGCGGGAAGTATTCGGAATATGTGCAGACCCAATCGGGGATTGCCCGCCAGATTGGCGTGACATCAACACCGGTGTTCCTGATCAACGGCTACGCAGTGATCGGAGCACAGGATTTCAGCGTCTTTCAACAGGTGATCGATCAGGAGCTGGCTGCGGCCGGATCCGGAAGCCGCTGAACCCCCATCCATATAAAAAACGCCTGGCAGTAACTGCCAGGCGTTTTTTATTCCATCGGAACCGTGTCCTTCGTCTCGCACTTAACAGAAAGCTGGCTGTCGAGAACATTCCCCTTCCAGCCATTTCGTATTCTGGTCGCTTCCAGCAGGTGGCTGCGCAGATTGTTGATTGCGGTATCGATGGCTTTTTCAGTCTCCGTTAACGCTGCTGCCGATTCTGGCCGCAGGGATGCATCCTGCTTCAGAGAGGCGATCACTGTGCTGGCTGCAAATAGAGTCTGCAGCGCGCTGTCGGTCAGGTCATGGCTGATTTGCAGCTGCTCGCGTGCCTGCGCCAGAATCTGGGCCTGCAGTTCACTGGTTTCCCGTTCTTCCAGCCAGCGAGCAAGGAAATCCAGGAAAAAGAAGGCGACCAGTGGGCCCATCGTACCGAAGAACAGGATCTCAACCAGAATGTGATAATCCATTCCCAGGCCGAAATGCAGCCAGCGGGCCGGGCCCAGCTCGTAAATGAATACAAGCACAGCTGTCGCCAGCGGCGCTAACCACCGCAGCGTGTGCAAATGTTCTGTCAGCTTTTGATTAATGAAATCTCTAATTTTAGTGCTCATGATTTCTTCTCCCCTGGTCTGCATAATGGCAGACTCCCCTTTCCCAGAGGGATACCCGGTTATTCTACGCATTCGGAATCAGAGCGAGAAGTGTGAAAGGTCATCCCTGCTGTATGATTTTCAGCATACTGAGGGTGATTTTTGATTCAAAAAGGTGGCGGATATGACGTACCGCCACCTTTATTCTTCGAATCCTGCTGCCAGAAAATGGGGTCAGATGTCGCTTGCCAGAGTGGAGACCCAACCTTCATTGGGATCCGTGCCGCCGGTGCGCGTCCGGCTGCGGGGATAGCTTGCTTCTCCAGACCTGCCCACCACCCGGATATCCTCAGCACCCAGGCCCCGGTCGGATTCGACCAGTTCAAATTCGAAAATCACCTTGCGGCTGGGCAGCGTGCGCGGGTTGATTTCGGGAGGCAGGGTCGAATCGTGGAAAAAAGCGGCTTTATAGGGCGAATCGGGGTTGCGCGGATCGGTTATCCATGTCAGCGGGGATAATTTATCCAGGAAAGCCATGAATCCGTAGTTTTCGTCTGGCTGGTGGAAATAGCATACCCCACGCACCGTCGAGCCGGGAGTCCCCCAGGGTGTTTCGCGCCGGTTTGTAGGGATCAACTCTGGGATCAGGTATCCCGAAATAAACGAATCTGCATTTTTGCGTAAAGACTGCGAAACATTATCAAAGGCGATCACTTCCACACGGCAGCCCATGTCGCGGACCGCCTGCATCGGTTTGACAAAATCGCCATCGCCGGTGATCAGGATGACCAGGTCAAGGTTGCGGGCCTGCAGGATCAGATCCACTGCCATGATCATATCGACATTGGCTTTTCCATACCGCCGGTCTGTATCTGGATCGTAATACCATTTGACTTCGTTGACAGTGGTGTGGAAACCAATATCGCGCAGCACATCGTGAAAACTGGTCACCCGATCGCCATAACTGCGGTCTGTGCGCGCTCTTTCGGCATCGAATGATACATACGCATTGAGACGCTGGATCGTACCGCGCATTTGCGCGTACTGCCGCAGTACATCGAAGCGCATTTTCTGCCCACCGTTGGAGTAGACATTGGCGACATCGACAAAAACCCCTACTTTTGCGTATTCAATTGGATTCGGCATCATCTTATTTTTACTCTTCAGGCTGAAAATGGATGTATATTTCTGATCGATAAGGAACCCTGTGGATGACTTCTTTCAGTAGTTGCACATTGCTGATTCATCAGTCAATCTATGCTTCTCTCGAGTTTGTACCCTGGAATAACAAAAAAATAAATTTCCGGCTGAGTTCGGCGAAATCAATTACAGGTTTTCTGCTGTTTGTAGATCTTTATATACAGACCTGGCCCAGGTTTTCACCTGCTCAATATACTGTTCTTCCCCGGCGGCTACCACGTCGGCTGCTCTCATACTCCAGTGTACCGGGTTGCGGTAGGATCCTTTTGATTCAGGCCGGGCTGTGACCTTCCAGTTTCTCCTGCCCGAGTCCACGGTTTTTCTTTTTTGATTTCGGATTTCGGCCGGGCTCTTCTCTTCAACCAGCATTTCCTTCAGCAGCCCGAGCGCATATCCCAGCCCATCTTCTGAATACAGGTGCGGGTGCTGCAAATGATAACATAACACCATTAAATGATGCACCACTCCGTTGGCCGGATTTTCATTCTCCCAAAACAACATCTGGTAAAAATTATCCTGACAGGTACGGCCGTTTTCCCATCTGGCCCCACACGCCGGGCACTGAGATGTCATAAGACATCCTCCTCGTCGTTCTTATGGGCGGTACCGGAACAGTCCTATTGCTCACCCCAAACAACCAATCTTCCCGGTCGAAAATTTTACCGGATGAAATGAAAAATTGCGATTAAGAAAAAGGCCTGCCTTTCGGCAGGTCTTCTCGCGAAAAACCACGTTCGCGCGGTTGGTGTTGAAGCTCAGATCCAACCGAAGGATTGGCGATCCTGGTGGCGGGGGTGGGATTTGAACCCACGACCAAGGGCTTATGAGTCCCCTGCTCTACCGCTGAGCTACCCCGCCGGAGCGGCAAAATATTACTACATTCCCGGGCATTTGTCAACCAGAATAGCAGGAAAGACTGCATATTCTTTTCATTACCGTTCCGGTTCTCCCGGAAAACGTATCTGATATGTGTTTTCCTCACCCTAATATTCCCAGACTGTAGAGCAGTTCGGCGTTGTAGATGGATCCTCCAGCTGCCCCCCGGATGGTGTTGTGTGAGAGCACGACCATCTTCAGGTGAAAGAGCGGGTCAGGGCGCAGTCTCCCTACCGTGGTGGTCATTCCCCGGCCGGCCATCCGGTCCAGACGCGGTTGGGGGCGGTCGGGTTCACTGCGCACCGCGATGACCGGGCAGGGAGCGGAAGGCAGGTCCCGGCTGGGCTCCGGCGCCTGATAAGCCTGCAGTGCCAGGCCGGCCTCTTCCACAGACGCCTGCCGTTCCAACTCAACCGAAAGACACACGAGATGCCCGTCGCTCACTGCCACGCGGTTCGTATGTGCAGAAACCTGGAATTCGGCCGGCCTTATTTGACCTTCTGCGACATGCCCCAGCATCTTGCAGCTCTCTGCCTCCACCTTCTCTTCCTCACCGGCGATATACGGTATCACATTGTCCAGGATATCCAGCGAGGCGACGCCGGGGTAGCCGGCGCCGGAAATCGCCTGCATGGATACAGCCAGGACCTTCCGCAGTCCGAACTGTTCCTGCAGGGCTTTCAGCGCCACTGTCATGCCTGTGCTCGTGCAGTTCGAATTGGTGACAATCGCCCCCTTCCAGCCGTGCACCTGGCGCTGCCGGTCAAGGACTGTGATGTGGTCAGGGTTCACCTCGGGCAGCAGGATAGGGACATAAGGATCCATGCGGAACGCTGAGGCATTGGAACATACAACTGCGTGGCGGCGGGCAAACTCTGGCTCTGCAGTTCTGGCGACACTCGCCGGTAGAGCGGAGAAAATGAGCGGCAGATCCATGTCCAGTTCCTCCGTTGCTGTGACCTTCAGCCGTTTCGCCCACTCGGGCATCGGCTCCGGAAGCACCCAGTGGCAGGCTTCGCCATAGTAAGCTCCAGCCGAGCGCTCCGACCCTGTCACTGCCACTACCTCAAACCATGGATGTCCGTCCAGAAGCTGGATAAACCGTTGACCAACGCTTCCCGTAGCAGCCAGCACGGCTGCCGGTATTCGAGATGCCATAATTCACTCCTTAACGATCAACTGGTGGACGGCTCTCACCGCCCTCTCGCCATCCGCAGTGCTGACGATCATGCTGATGGAGACCTCCGACGAGCCCTGAGCGATTGCAATGACATTGGCCTTTGCCTCACCCAGCGCGCTGAAGATCCGGCCGGCGATTCCATACGTATTCTTCATCCCCGCACCAACGACTGTGATGATGTATACCTCTTCAGAGGCCCAGATGCGGTCGATATCGCGGCGTTCCAGTTCGCGAGCAAATTCTCGTTCCAGTTCCGCCACCACCTGCTCCGCCGCCTGGATCGGGACGGCAAAGCAGATCGACTGCTCTGAGGATGCCTGAGAAATTAACGGAACGCTGGTCCCTGTGCCGGCGACAGCCGCAAATGTGCGTGCTGCCACCCCGGGGACACCCAGCATCCCGCGCCCCTCTACGGTGATCAGGCTCTGCTCGCGGATGACGGTCACCGCCTTAATCTTTCCGTTACCCTCCGGCTGGTGTTCGGCGACAATACGGGTGCCCGGGTGATCTGGGTTGAAGGTGTTGGCTACACGCACTCCGATGCCGGCATCAATCAGCGGCCGGATGGTCTTCGGATGCATGACCTTCGCCCCGAAATAGGCCAGCTCGGCGACCTCCCGGTACGATAACACCGGAATGGTGCGCGCTTCAGGTACCCAGCGCGGATCGGCTGTCATCACGCCGTCGACATCCGTCATGATCCACACCTCATCAGCGCCCAGTGCAGCCCCCAGAATGCCGGCGGTGTAATCCGAACCGCCGCGTCCCAGAGTCGTCACAATCCCTTCCCGGGTGGCGCCGATAAACCCGGTCACAACTGGAATTCGGCCCGCCTCGAGCAGTGGGACCAACCCCTGTTCTACTCGTCGGGCTGTCAGTTCCAGGTCCGGATGGGCATCCTGAAATTGGTCATCCGTGACGATCAACCGCGTAGCCTCGACAAATTCTGCCGGCATCCCGTGGTGAGCTATCGCGGCCGCCAGCAGGCGCACATTTAACCGTTCACCCATGGCTGCCACGGTGTCGAGCGCCCGCGGTGTCGCTTCCCCCAGCACATGGATGGCCGTGCACAGGCTGTGAAATTTATCCACCAGCCGGTCAATGTCCTCTTTGACGGCCCGCAGCCCGCTGTAGCCCTGCAGCAGGTCGTCTGCGGCATCCTGGTGGATCAGGCGCAGTCGCCCGGTGGTATCCTCCACAGCCTGCAGGCTGCCGCGCACAGCCTGGGAGGCGGCGTCGAGCAGCAAATTGGTCACGCCGGCCATCGCCGAGGTGACTACCACCAGCCGCGGCCAGTCCTTTCGAGCAGCGCAGATGGTTTCCACCGTCTGCCGGATTGCGGCCGCGTTCCCGACGGAGGTCCCACCGAACTTCATCACCAGTGTGGCCTGACGTTTACTCTGTTCGCCGGGCATACGCATGCTCCTCCTGCATCAGATGAATCAGGCTCCTTCCGAACTCCACCAGCGCCATGTAATAAGGCTCGATGCTTGGGATATAGTGCCGCTCATCGCGGGCATGCGGGCCCAGTCCGCTCTGCCCCCAGACCACGCCCTGACCTCGAGGAGCAAAGCGGGCGCTGGTGCCGGCCAGTTTTCGCCCCAACACCGGCTCACGGCCGGAGACTTTCTGTACACTCCGGATGAGCGCCTGCAAAAATGGGTTGTCAGGATCGACGCGGATTCCGCTTTCCTTCACCTTCATGACCAGCTCAATCTCATGTACGCGGCAGTAATCCGCCAGCGCTTCCTCAAACTGCTGGAGGTCGTCCTGCGGAACAGGCCGGATCTCCACTCCCAGGATCCCCCGGTCTGCCTGGATGTTGTAGATACCCGGTGTCCCGATCTGGATGAAGGGAAACAGCCGCTGTGACCGCCAGCCTCCCCTGGCATTCAGGGTCAGGTAATTCTCTGC
>JAAYXE010000102.1 GCA_012516075.1 Chloroflexota bacterium
CCTGTCGGGCGAGATGATGCTGCGCTACATGGGCTGGCATGAGGCTGCTGACCTGATTATTAAAGGAATGGAAGGCGCCATTGCAGCCCGCACCGTCCC
Organism: Chloroflexota bacterium; assembly: GCA_012516075.1. GTDB lineage: Bacteria > Chloroflexota > Anaerolineae > Anaerolineales > UBA4823 > JAAYXE01. The sequence goes on from JAAYXE010000102.1 coordinate 100, forward strand.
CTATGATTTCCACCGCCTGATGGATAATGCCCCCCTGTTGAAGACCTCTCAATTTGGCGACGCCGTCATCCAGCACATGGATGATTGAACAGTGAGAACGGACAACCAGAAAGATACGTACCAGGCGCCTGGTACGTATCTTTCTGACGCACTGCGAAATGGAGGAATATGCTCTATTTTGGAACTAAACTATAGTACAATAAGTGCCTAGGGACACAAAGAAATTCGTCATTTTATATATTCAGGGTTTGGAAACGCACAAAGGAGGCTCGATGCAAGCGGTTAAGTTAACGTTGGCCGGGCTGGTTCGCTACCAGGGGCGGGAAGGGCAAATCAGCTTTATCCTTCACCGCCTGACCGGTCTGGGTACACTGTTATTTTTAGCAATCCATATTCTGGATACCTCCACCGTCTACTTCTTTCCATCCTTATATGATCATGCGATCGCCCTCTACCGTACCACGCCGTTCATGATTGGCGAGATTTTCCTCGTCTTCAGCGTGATCTATCACGGGCTGAACGGCGTCAAGATCGCCATTTTCGACCTGGTCAATCCCGGAATGTGGAATATCGAGACCCAGCGAAAGGCGTCCACATGGGCGCTGGTGGGTGCAATCATCCTCTGGCTGCCAGCGGCGTTCATCATGACGCGCAACCTGCTGGTTCACAATTTCGGTCTGGGCCTGTAAGGAGGCAGTCATGGCGGCCAATGTAACTTCACAAGCTGTTAAAAAGGAAAGCGTGCGCGTAGCACAGGGCCTGGAGATTACCGCCTGGAAATGGATGCGCTACAGCGGCCTGCTGCTGATACCGCTGGCATGGATCCACGTGGCCCTGCAAGATGTCATCGTGGGAGTGCATGCGATCGACATTACTTATGTGGAGATGCGCTGGCGGTTAATTGGCTGGCGCATTTTTGACTTCCTGCTGCTGGCTTTTGCCTTTGCACACGGCATGAACGGACTGCGCCAGGTCCTGTTTGATTTTGTAAGCGGTGAAAACGCCCGCAGGAGACTCAGCTGGACGCTGCTTATCCTGTGGCTCGTTATTTCCCTCATCGGAGCTGTTGCGATCATTGGGGGCGTGGCAATCCCGGAGAATTAGGAGCCTAGGCATTATGAAAATGCATCAGTTTGATGTGGTGGTTGTTGGGGCCGGTGGAGCAGGCCTGATGGCGGCGCTGTATGCATCGCGTTCTGCGAACACCGCGGTTCTCAGCAAACTGTATCCAACTCGTTCACACACGGGCACGGCCCAGGGCGGCGTGGGGGCTGCGCTGGGAAATTCCGAAGAAGATCACCCCGAGTGGCATACCTTTGACACCGTCAAAGGCAGCGATTACCTGGGTGACCAGGACGCTATCGAGTTTATGTGCAATGAGGCGATTCCGGCAGTTTACGAGCTGGAGCATATGGGGCGTCCCTTTTCGCGCACCCCGGATGGAAAAATTGCACAGCGTCCCTTCGGTGGTCACACCAACAATATCACCAAAAAACCGGTGCGCCGGGCCTGTTATGCGGCGGACCGCACCGGTCATATGATTCTGCAGACCCTGTACCAGCAGTGTATTAAAAATAAGGTCAACTTTTTCGATGAATTCCAGGTGCTGGATCTGTTGATCAACAACGGCGCCGCCGCAGGGGTTGTCGCGATCGAACTGGCGACTGGCGAACTGCATGTCTTCCACGCCAAGTCCGTTATTTTCGCCACTGGTGGACACGGGCGCATCTGGGAGATTACCTCAAACGCATATGCTTACTCCGGTGACGGCGTGGCCATCACCCTGCGCCGCGGCCTGCCTGCCCAGGATATGGAGTTCTTCCAGTTCCACCCCACAGGGATCTTTAAACTGGGTATCCTGATCACCGAAGGGGTGCGCGGCGAAGGCGGCGTGCTGATCAACGACAAAGGTGAGCGCTTCATGGAGCGCTATGCTCCCACCGTCAAGGATCTGGCGTCACGCGACGTGATCAGCCGGGCCATGTATCTTGAAATGAAGGAAGGTAGGGGCATCAACGGTAAGCGCTATCTGTACCTGGATGTTCGTCCCGAGACGGTTAATAAGTACGCAAAGCTGGACGACCGCCGTAATCCGGACGGCTCGCTGTACCAGGTTACGGGCGAAGAAATCCTCGCCCGGCTGCCCGATATCATTGATTTCTGCCGCACTTATCTGGGTGTGGATCCTATCAAGCAGCCCATGCCTGTACAGCCTACGGCCCACTACGCCATGGGTGGTATCCCGACCAATAAGTTCGGCGAGGTGGTTATCGACGAGAATAACACGGTCATGCCCGGTCTGTATGCGGCGGGCGAGGTTGCCTGCGTTTCAGTGCACGGCGCCAACCGCCTGGGCACGAACTCACTGCTCGACCTGATTGTATTCGGCAAGCATGCCGGCCTGCGTGCAGCTGAGTATGCGCGCGGCGCATCGTTTGTGCCCCTGCCCGATAACCCCACCGACTTCGCCCGCGAACAGCTGGACCGCCTTTTGAACGGCAAGGGCGATGAGCGGGCGGCGGATATCGCGGCCGAAATGAAGCACACCATGCACGATCACGTCAGCGTTTACCGTACGGAAGACGGCATGAAGCAGGCGCTGGACAAGATTCGCGAGCTGAAAGAACGCTATAAGCACATCAGGGTTGATGACCAGGGCAAGATCTTCAACACCGATCTGCTGAATGCCTGGGAACTGGGGAACCTGCTTGATCTGGCGGAGGTGACCACCGCTTCCGCCCTGGCTCGCAAAGAGAGCCGCGGCGCTCATGCTCGCGAGGATTATCCCAAACGGGATGATCAGGAATGGTTGAAGCACACCCTGGCCTGGCGCAAGGACGGCGATATCGAACTGCGATATAAACCCGTGGTCATTACTAAGTACCAGCCGCAGGAACGGGTGTACTAGAAAGGAATCTCACCCATGGATGTTACCCTGAAAATCTTCCGCTATAACCCTGAAAAGGATGAGAAGCCGCATTTCGACACCTTTCAGGTGCGGGCGGAACCCACAGACCGGATTTTAGATATTCTCGAGTACATCAAGGGGCATCATGACGGCACCCTCTCATACCGCCGCTCCTGCGCTCATGGGATTTGCGGATCCGATGCCATGCGCATCAATGGGCGCAATTATCTGGCCTGCAAGGTGCTGGTGAAAGATCTGGGAACCGACCAAATTACAGTGGAACCGCTGCTCGGACTCCCGGTGTTGAAAGACCTGATCGTCGATATGGATCCGTTCTTTGAGCACTACCGGTCGGTGCTGCCCTACCTGATCAACGACGAGCCGGAGCCGGAGAAAGAGCGCTTGCAGAGCCCGGCGCAGCGTGAGCGCTTCGACGATACCACCAAGTGCATCCTGTGCGCTGCCTGTACTACTTCCTGTCCCTCTTTCTGGGCAAATGGAAAATATGTAGGCCCAGCGGCCATCGTCGCCGCGCACCGCTTCATCTTCGACAGCCGCGACCGGGCTGCCGCGCAGCGCCTTGAAATTCTCAACGATCAGTTCGGTGTGTTCCGCTGCCACACAATTTTCAACTGTACCGAGGCCTGTCCGCGTGAGATCCAGATCACTAAGGCCATTGGCGAGGTGAAAAAGGCGATCATGACCGGGAGGGTTGACTACGAATAGACCCTGCTGCCGGCAGTGGCTCCGTGACGAAAGGATCAAGACCGGGCAGCTTGCCCGGTCTTTTCATTCATCTATCAGGATGATATAATGTTGCTCCGACTGCCCCAGTAGCTCAATGGATAGAGCGAGGCTCTCCTAAGGCCGAGGTTGGGGGTTCGCCTCCCTCCTGGGGCACTGAGATTATTTTATGTAAAATGTAATGGAACTGCAATTCACAGGTATTGCATTTCCAGTTGGGATCATGTAAGATAAAGACAACACACGCCCGGGTGCCCCCCTCACCCGGGCGTGTGATCTTAAATCTTAAAATCCTGCCAGAGATGGTTTACCCTGATGACTGCTGTGCCAGATGCGTGCAGATGAAGGCGGCGCGAATTTCCACTCGTGATTGTTATTGCCTGCCTTCAGGAA
>JAAYXE010000103.1 GCA_012516075.1 Chloroflexota bacterium
CCCGTACACCGAGGATGTGGTGGAGCTGGACATGGAAGACGGGCAGGCCCGCCAGTACCGGGAGATGGAGAGCATCCTGCGCCACATGGCGCGCCGGGACTCGCGTTACCTCTCCCTGTGGCTGCAGTGGGCGCTTGCCCGGCCCAACTCGGCCTTCCGGGATGAAGTGGTGATGCTCAATCACGCCAATGTCCCGGCTAACCAACTCACCGCCCTGGCGAAAGAACTGCTGGACTCCACTGGAGACAGTGAAATGCACCAACAAGTTGCCCAGATCCTACTGGAAGCAGCCCGTACAGCGCAAACCGCGGCTGGAAAACGTGAGAAGGAAGTGATCGTCCAGAGCCCGCTGATGCCGCTGCCGGCCGTGCTGCAAGAGCAGTTGATTGAAAGCGACCTGTTACCCAAGGAGCGTTGGCTGGCGAGTTTCTGCCAGTCCGAGAAAGCCCAACGCAGGCGGGTGCTGGTGTATGTCCGCCAGACTGGGACCAGGGACATCCAGGAGCGCATTGAAGACGTTCTGAAGGATGCTGGCCTGCGGGTGATCACTATGTACAGCAGCGTAGGTCCCCGCAAGCGCGAAGCCTGGATCGACAGGCATGCCGATGTGGATGTGCTGATCACCAATCCCCGCCTGGTGGCTACTGGCCTGGATTTGGTGAATTTCGCCTCGGTAGTGTTTGCCGAGGTCGAATACTCGCTCTACGTGTTATGGCAGGCTCTCCGCAGAGTCTGGCGTCTGGGGCAGACCAAACCTGTCAAGGCGGTCTTCTCCGTTTATCGGGGCAAGATGGAAGCTCAGGCGCTGGCCCTGATGGGACGCAAGATGCGCGCTGCCCAGTTGTTGTATGGTGACAATGTCGGCGGTGCGATTGTACCCATCGAGGATGGAGATTTTATCACCGAGCTTGCTCGCGAAGTACTCCGAGGAGCTCAGCTAGACGATCTGCAATCGCTGTTTGCGGATGAGCTGCAAATGTGTAAGTTGGACGAAGACCAACGACACTCGCCTATGGGATGCCCGACCGAAATCAGTCCGATATTGGTTCCGGTCCAACCCAGAACTTGGGATGAATGGCTCAACCAGCGTGACCTCGCCGGCAGGATACCAGCTTCAAGACGACCAGCTAAACGGTCAAATGTCGAAGCACCGGGCCAATTGTCCATTTGGAGTTCGATGAAGGAGAAGTAGTATCGAAGACCACCTATCACAATTCTAACGCTCCGGTTTTGGCAGCCAATCTGCCAGAACCGGAGTTTTCTTTTACCCCCTAAGGTGCATAAGGGACATTCAATACTTCTTTCGTATGAGGTGCAATTATGGCAGATGAGCATGTAAGTCAAAACTTTGCGAAAAATCCTGACCCACAAGTTACTCAGGTTTCCGGAGATGATATAACCTCTTCCCAGGAGCAGCAGATCGTTCTCGCCAAGCCGCCTAAGAGCCTGTTGGACTGGTTGGTGCGGGTCCATTCACGACTGATTGCGTTGTAGATCGAAATATCTAATGATACGATTTACCACTCCATAACAACCCTGCTCCTGGAGAGGAGGTGTCTTGATGAAGTCATTTACATAGCACTGTCTTTTGAGACCGATTTCACCCATTAGAAAGGACAAGAGAGATTATGAAACGAAACAATCGATCAGAGACTTCATTGCCCATCCCAGGAGCAGCGTATATTCGTTATTCTTCAGAGATGCAGAGTGACTCGTTCAGTCTAGATGCTCAACTGCGTCAGATTAGAGAACAAGCCGAACGAGATGGTGTCGAGATCGTTAAAGTCTTCGCCGATCCAGCCCAGTCGGCTTATCGGAAGAAATACCGCCCGGGTATCAATGCCATGCGAGAAGCTGCCCGACGAGGCGAGTTCAGAATCTTGTATGTACACAAAGTGGACCGTCTGGCGCGCCGTTTAGAATGGTCGCTGGAAATCGTTCACGAGCTGCAAGCCTTGGATATCAGCTTCAAAGCAGTGGAACAGCCATTTGATCTACGCACACCAGAAGGCAAGTTGCTCTTTCATCTGGTCAGTTCGCTAGGGGAGTTTTATTCGGACAACTTGAGTAAAGAAACGAATAAGGGCAAGCTGGAACGCTCAACCCAAGGCTACCATAATGGCGCTGTGCCCTGGGGTTATGTTAGCCAACTTCGAGGAAATCGTAAGGTAGGCGTTCCCGATCCCGAAAAAGCTCCTGTAGTAGTCGAGATGTTCGAACGATACGCCACCGGGGCTTACTCTGACCAACAGATCGCCGAATGGCTGAATGAGCAGGGCTTTCGTACCAGTCGAGACCATCCATTCGGAAAAGACACTGTACGGGATATGCTGTGTAACACCTACTTCGTGGGTAAGATCCGTTACCGGGGTATGACTGTACGACCCAAAGGCGTGAGTTTTCGTTCGACACCGCCTCAGGTCTCAGAAGGTCAACACGAGCCAATCATCAATGAGGAGTTGTGGCAACGTGCCCAGGCTGTTCGTGCTAGCCGTAGGGCAACCGTGAAGACCATCAAGAAAACTGTGCGGGTAAACTTACTCCAGAGCCTGGTGGTTTGCACTAACTGCGGAAGGCGGCTGCGCATCCAGACCCCTAAGAATTGCCCAACCTACTACCGGGAAGAGTCTTACTTGCGCGGCTATCACGATTGTCCTTACACCGGGCAGAGTGCGCGCGCGGAGGTAATCGACGCTCAAATAGCTGAGCTGATCCAATCCATCCATCTACCGGAGAATTGGGAGCCCATCGTGCGGCAGATGCTCGATAACCAACGTGAAAGGGCGGACCCTGAAGCCGAGCGCAAAGAGATCCGTTCTATGTTGCGACTGATGCGAGACAACTTTGAGCGCGGGCTGTACGAAGGTGAGGAATACCAATACTGGCAGAAGGTCAGCGGTTTGAAGGAAAAACTGGCCTTGCTGGAGCGAGTTCCTGAGCCAGCCCTGAATCGGGCAGCACGTACCTTGCTTGACTTGCGTGAGACCTGGAAGAACTCAACCAAGGAAGCGCGCAAGGATCTTGTTCAGATCATGATACAGGAAGTTGGCGTGGATGTAACGATCAAACGCGTCCTTTGGGTGAAAGCCCGACCGGATTACGAACCGCTCTTCTCAATCCTGGATGGGATGCGTCAGGATGCCAATAGACGATTTTGGATAGAACGATTGGATGCGCCTGAGGATAATTGTGACATAGGGGAAGAGATGGAACAGACGGTAACGGAAGTCAAAATCGCCTTCCCGGTGTCCCACAATACCTTGACAATCGTCGAGGAGTACGTACAATGAAGGAGTATCGCTTAAAAGTTGAGATCGCCCAGCAGGCACTGAGCGATCTCGGGTGTGGCAAGCATACTTGTATGCCCCACACCGAAGCGTAAAATCCCGTACATTCACATCCGTTTTTCAACAGATCGAGAGCCGGTAGGCTCGCAAGACTTTACGCTCAGCGTAGAGGGTGGGATTCGAACCCACGGTGGGCACGGGGCCCACAACGGTTTTCGAGACCGCCCCATTCAACCACTCTGGCACCTCTCCTGATGTGAAGGGTAATCCCTGAATGCAGTCCGGTATTATAGCATATTTCCCTTCTGCCGGTCCTCTTTTTTGTGCCGTATGCGGTTCAGTCTCGCGCAGAGATTTGCCCCACATGCGACCGGAGAGCCCCTCCATCTGCGCCAGACGATGCTTCGCCGCTTCTCCTGTATAATTCGCCTGCGAAACGGATAACAGGAGGGAAATCGAATGCGCAAACTGATCGTCTGCAACATCATGACTCTGGACGGCTATTACGAAGGTCCGGGAAACGAGTGATGGCCGTGTTTGATTACCGCCGGGACACTTACCCTGAAGACGAAAGCTTCGACGCCTACAACGCCGAACGGCTGCGCTCTGCGGACACACTGCTGCTGGGCCGCAAATCCTTCGAGGGCTTCAAAAGCTACTGGCCGCCGGTGGCCGCTGATCCCACCGCCAGGCCCCTGCAGCGAGAGATCTCCCGCCTCAACAGCGCCATTGAGAAGGTCGTGGTCTCCAACAGCCTGACCCCTGCTGAGACCGCGCCCTGGCAGAACACGCGCATCCTGCGCCGGGCGGAAGCGCATGCCCGGATTGAAGAACTAAAAATGGGCCCCGGCCGCGAGATCCTGGTCTTTGGCAGCCGTACGCTGTGGAACGACCTGCTGGCGCACAATCTGGTCGATGAACTGCACCTGATGGTCAGCCCGGTTCTTCTGGGAGAGGGCACGCCTCTGTTCGCGACCCGGCCGCCGGAGGGCTTTTATCTGATCGACACCTGCACCTGGGATGGGTCCGGGAATGTGCTCCTCCGCTATGCCGCACAGCGGCCGGGGAACAGTTGATCCGCCCGATTAAAAATGAAAGCCCGCTGTACAGCGGGCTGTTTTTCTGTGCTGCTGGCCGGCAGGTGCTCGCTCTCTGCAATCAGAGCTCAACTGCTGCGCCGCGCTCGGGGTAGTGCACACAGGTGATGCCGCGCCCGGCCAGCTTCTCCGTCAGCGCCGCGGCCGGCCCTGCCTCGCCGTGCACCAGGAAAATCTCCTTAACCGCAGCGCGCGTGGTTTCCACATACTCCACCAGCAGGTCCTGACCGGCGTGCGCCGACAGCCCGCCGATGGTAGCCACCTCCGCCCTTCGATGGTACACCTCGCCAAAAATCTTCACCCGCTCTTCGCGATCCGCCAGCCGGCGGCCCAGGGTGTGCGGCGCCTGCCAGGAGACGATCAGCACCGTGTTTTTCGGATCCTCGATGTTGTTCTTCAGGTGATGCAGGATGCGGCCGGTCTCGGCCATCCCCGAAGCCGACAGGATAACCATGGGATCCTGCCGTTCGTTCAGCGCCTTGGATTCTTCCACGGAACGGATGTACGTCAGCAGGTTGAAGCCCAGGGCTTCCCGGTGCTGGCCGGAGCGCACAAACTCGCGTGTTTCATCATCAAAGACTTCGGGGTGCTGGCGGAATATTTCCGAGACGTTCACTGCCAGCGGGCTGTCGACAATCACCGGCACCGGTGGGATCTCGCTGCGGACGATCATCTGGTGCAGCATGTACACCAGTTCCTGGGTGCGCCCCACAGCGAAGGAGGGCACAATCACCTTGCCGCCGCGCTCCACAGTGCGCGAGACTACCTCGCGCAGCTCGTCATAGGCGGCCTGAGGGTCGCGGTGGGCTTTATCCCCGTACGTGCACTCCATAATCAGATAATCCGCGTCCTGCGGCAGGACCGGGTCGCACAGCAGGGGCAGGTTCCGCCGGCCGATATCGCCGGAGAACCACAACCGGTATTTCCGGTTCTCATCCTCGATATCGAGCGCCACCGAAGCCGACCCGAGGATGTGGCCCGCGTCCACCAGCCGGGCGGTGACGCCGGGGACGACCTCAAACGTCTCGTCGTACAGCACGCTCTCGAAATACTGGGCCACATTGGCGGCCTCTTCCATGGTATACAGCGGCTCCACGGGAGGCTCTTTGTGGTTCTTGCGCTTACGGTTCAGATACTGGGCGTCTGATTCCTGAATGTGCGCCGAATCGAGCAACATGATGTTCGCCAGGTGCGCCGTGGCGCGCGTACAGAAAATCGGCCCTGTATAACCAGAGCCGACCAGGTTTGGGAGGTTGCCGCTGTGATCGATGTGCGCGTGCGAGAGGATGACGGCGTCCAGGCTGCGGGGATCAAAGGGGAAGCTGCGGTTGCGGATAAACGACTCTTTCCGCGGGCCCTGGTACAGCCCGCAGTCGAGCAGTATACGCCGGCCGTTGATCTCCAGAAGGTGCTGCGATCCCGTGACTGTCTGGGCGGCGCCGTGAAAGTGGATTTTCATTCATGCGCCCTTTTCATGGCTTCGAGGATTTCCTGTCCAAACTGGCTGAACCGCCAGGGAACTTCCTTTAATACCCCCTCCAGCTCCTGTAAATTGTGCGGGTTGCGTTCGGCAATTGCGGTCATCAAATCACGCGGCAGGATCACATCCGACTTGACCCCCAGCCGCTCGGCGGTCTGCTTGCGCCACTGGCGCAGGGCATCCAGCCGTTCCAGGTACTGCTCGCTGGGTCGCTGCGTTCGCGGCGGGTGAATAGGCTCGGCGTTCAGGCCGCGCTGCACCGCCGCCAGCAAAGCCATCCCGTGGCGCTCGATCTGCCGGCGGGTCATACCCGGGATGTGCTCCAGATCCCTCAACTGGCGCGGCATCTCCGAGGCGATAATGAGCAGCGTACGGTCGTTGATAACCTTAAAAAGAGGCCGGTTCAACTGCTGCGCAGCCTCATCACGGTACTTGCACAGCTCGAGCAGCACAGCGGCCTGCTGGGGCGTCAGGTCATACGACCCGCTGACACGCCAGCAGGCGGCGGTATGGTTGTTATTCTCACGCCCGTTGTAACCGTTCAGTTCCGTTAATCGCCGGAAATCTTCCTGCGCCAGGGGCCATTTGCCCTCTTCCTGAAGCTGCTTCATAAACCGGTTGCGCAGGGGAATCAAAAAATGCGTGTCCAGGCGAGCGTAGGCGAGCAGTTCGGGGGGCAGCGGCCGCTGTCCCCAGTTGGCGCGCTGGTAGCGCTTGTCCACCTGCACGCCAAACTCCTCTTCGAGGATGGCACCCAGTCCATACAGCTCACGCCCCAAAATGCGCGCCGCCACCATGGTATCGAAGAGGTTGTTAAAGGTGTAGCCGAAATCGCGCTTCAGGCAGATCAGATCGTACTCGGCAGCGTGAAAGACTTTTTCAATTGCCGGATCGCTGAAAACAGGGGCCAGGGGGCTTAAATCATCCAGCGCCAGCGGGTCTACCAGGTAATCGATCCCGCGGGCTGTGAACTGAATCAGGCAAACCTGCTCCTGATAGGCGTACAGGCTGTTCGACTCGGTATCGACGGCGATGATCTTTTCGCCGCGCAGCGTGTCGGCCAGCCGCTGCAGCGCTGCCTGACGTGTGATGAGGACCGGTGCTGGCAGTTTTTCAATCGCCATAAACGTTATTATAACGGTGTTTTTCCATTACCAGCGCGTCCTCACCGTCCTGGTAGTAGCGCGGCCAGCGGCTGACGACCTGGTAGCCCATGCGCTCATACATGTGGATCGCGACGCGGTTCGAGATGCGCACATTCAGGCGCACGATTGGCATACCGGCCTGCTCTTCGCATTCTCGCAGCAGGGTGGAACCGATCCCCCGCCCCCGGTATTCGGGCAGCACCCCGATCGTGGCAATCAGGGTCAGCTTTTGCGAACGGCGCACATCTCCGGCGACAAAACCCACCATTTTGCCGTTCACAACGGCCTTTAACCGCACGACCGCGGGCAGGGTGAGCACCCCCACCAGGTCCAGCAGCGGCCAGGCGTCCAGGGGAAAGCAGATTCTCTCCAGCTCGCGCAGTGCATTTAAATCGCGCCAGTTCGAAGGCTCAATGCGCACCTGCCCATCCGGCGCCGGGCCGCTCCTGCTTTCCGCGTCTCTGCTCACCATCCGCAGTGATCACCTCACATTCAGCGCTCCGCTGGCGCTAACCACCCTGTGCGCCATCCTGATCACCGCTGTCCCTGCGGCCCTCAATAAAGCTCTGCAGCATCCCGGTAAATTCCATGGGGAAGATATATTTTGTCGACGGGCTGGCCCCAATGGCTTTGAGCGTATCAAAATACTGCAGTGTCATGGTCTTGGAGTCGACGTTCTGCGCCACAGCGTAAATCTGGTTCAGCGCGTTAGAGAAGCCCTCCGCGCGCAGGATTGCCGCCTCACGTTCACCCTGGGCCTTGAGGATGGCGGCCTGCTTCTCGCCCTCTGCCCTGAGGATCGCCGCCTGCTTCTCACCTTCGGCAACATTGATTGCCGCCTCACGTGTACCCGTCGATTCGGTGACCAGTGCGCGCCGGTTGCGCTCCGCCGACATCTGGCGGTTCATGGCGTCCTGGATCTCGCGCGGCGGCGTGATCTCGCGGATCTCGACGTTGGTCACCTTCACGCCCCAGCGTTCGGTGACCTCGTCCAGACGGGCGCGCAGCAGGTTGTTGATATGCTCACGCTTGGAGAGCACATCGTCCAGTGAAATTCCACCGATTACAGCGCGCAGGGTGGTGGTTGCCATACCCTGGGCTGCGGCTTCAAAATTTCCCACCTGCAGAACGCTTTCGGTGGGGTCCAGGATTTTGTAATACCAGATGAAGTCCACGGAAATCGCGGCGTTATCCTGGGTAATCGAGGTCTGGTGCGGAATCTCACGCACCTGCTCGCGCAGATCGACTTTCACACCGCGATCGACGACCGGGATAAGCAGTACAATTCCGGGGCCCTTAGCGCCGATACAGCGGCCGAGCCGGAAAACGACAAGGCGCTGGTATTCGGGCACGATGCGGATGGCAGACCCCAGAACGACCAGAACCGCAAGGACGACAAATCCGATCAGACACAGGATAAGTGTACTGTCAAACTGCGGCATGCAACACTCCTTTTTTGTCTAAAGAGTTGGACAGAATGAACGGCGCTCATGGAGCGTCCGGTTTTTCCGGCTCAACCAGAAGCTTGAAACCTTCCCGGCCGACCACCCGGACCTTAACCCCCAGTGGAATGGGCTCGCGGCTGTAGGCAGACCAGAGCTCGCCGGCGACCTGAACCGTCCCATCTTCATGAATATCCGTCCGGGCCTCACCGATGGCGCCAATCAGTGCCTGTAAATCGTGCGTGGGGGGCTGCTGGCGGGCTTCCAGTGACTGGAGTGTCATCACCCAGATAAACACAGTGGTCAGCGTGGAAACGAGCAACGCCAGTACCGGGTTGACCGCAGGGGCCAGACCTTCTCCCCGGAAGAGAAAGGCCGAACCGATTACAAACGCGGCGATCGAGATCAGCAGATAGATACGGTTGCCAGAACGCAGCACGGCGATGATGAAGGGAAAAACGCCGAGAATCAACAGCGCCAGCGCCCATAAATTGACCGTAAGCCGGACAGCGGCGTAGCCGGCCAGAATCAGCAGCAGCAGTGCGCCCGCCTCACCGATACCCGTTCCCGGCGAAAACAGCGACAGCAGCGCGGCAAGAAAGCCGGCCACGAGGAGCAGATAGGCAATGTTGGGATCCAGCAGAATTTCAAACACGGCAATCTTCACTTTCCACGCCTGCTGTCCTCATTATACAACGAATGTTAAAAGAAACCCACAAAACGAAGTTGCTCAGAAGGTATCGAAGGCCCCCAGGTATGCCATACGCAGGGTTATCGCCCTGCAGCCTTCCAGGGTGATCATGGTATGATTGGTGAGCACCTCACTGGCGGGAAATCCATTAACCGCCCTATCTGCAGGTTCCGCATGATGGACCATGCACGTCCGGAAAACTGGCCGTTTTTTCAGCGGATAGACGATTAAAGATGAAGCTTTCCCTCGCGCTCGCCCAAATCAACACCCGGTTGGGAAATGTACAGGCCAATCTTGAAAAACACCTGGAGCTGGCCGAAGAAGCGCGCCGCCAGGGCGCGGATCTGCTGGTCTTTCCGGAGCTCTCACTGACCGGATACGTGCTGCAGGACCTGACGCCCACGGTAGCCCTGAAGCCCTCGCGTGACCAACCCGTCTTTCGCCGCCTGCTGGAAGCCAGCCAGGACCTGGATCTGGTGGTCGGCTTTGTGGATGAAGACCGCCGCAGCCGGTTTTACATTGCCGCCGCCTACCTGTCGCGCGGCGAGATCGTCCACATCCACCATAAGGTCTATCTGCCCACCTACGGCCTTTTCGACGAAGGCCGTTTCTTCGCCTGGGGTGAACAGGTGCGCGCCTTTGACACCCGCTTTGGCCGCGTGGGCATATTGATTTGCGAAGATTTCTGGCATGCCTCCCCGCCCTACCTGCTCTGGCTGGATGGGGCTGATCTGATGATTTTCACTTCGGCTTCTCCGGGGCGCGGCCTCAGCAGCGAGCCGCAGCTCGATTCGGCGCGCTGGGTGGAGCACATCAACCAGGCTTACGCCAGCCTGTTCACCACATTTGTCGCCCATGCCAACCGCGTGGGGTATGAAGATGGGTTGAATTTCTGGGGAGGTTCTACCCTGTTCGATCCCAGCGGCAAACTGCTGGCGCGCGGGCCCTATCACCAGGAGGCGCTCACCGTTACCGAGGTGGACCTGAACCAGCTCCACCGCACCCGCGCCGCACTGCCCCTGCTGCGCGATGAACGCACATCCCTGGTGCAAAAAGAAATGGCCCGCATCCTGCAGAAAGATTATGGAACGGAGCGCAGGTGAGAAATGGCTGCCCTGGTCAAATCGCCCAATCAGGTTGACCTTACCATCAACACAGATCTGGCGCGCCAGATCCTGACGGGGTTCATTCACTCCGAGATCACACGCGTGGGACTCTCACGCGCCGTGATCGGGCTTTCGGGCGGGCTGGATTCGGCGCTCTCCTGCTTTCTGGCGGTAGAAGCGCTGGGGCCCGAGAACGTGCTTGCCGTGCGTATGCCCTACCGCACTTCCTCTCCGCAGTCTCTGGAACACGCGCAGCTGGTGATCGACCAGCTGGGGGTGCAGTCCATAACCGTAGACATCACCCCCATGGTCGAACCGCTGTTCGAGCGCTTCCCCGATGTCTCCCCGCACCGCCGGGGGAACGTCATGGCGCGCGAGCGCATGATCATCCTGTACGACCAGTCCGAAGCGTTCGGGGGCCTGGTGGTGGGCACGGGAAATAAAACAGAGATCCTGCTCGGGTACACCACCCTGTACGGAGACTCGGCCAGCGCCCTCAACCCCCTGGGCGACCTGTATAAAACCCAGGTCCGCCAGCTCGCCCGCGCAGTGGGCGTCCCCGAAGTGATCATTGAAAAGGCTCCCTCGGCGGATCTGATTATCGGCCAGACGGACGAAGGCGATTTAGGCTACACCTACGCCGAAGTGGATAAGCTGCTCTACCTGCTGGTCGACCAGCGCTACAGCCCGGAGGACCTGGTTGAAGCTGGATTTGCGGAAACCTTTGTGAGTTCCGTCGTGGAACGGGTGCGGCGCAATCACTTCAAACGCATGCTCCCCCTGATTGCCAAGGTGAGCAACCGCACGGTCGGATACGATTTTCTTTATCTGCGCGATTGGGGCACGTAAAGGGACACGCCGCCGCAACCAGGGTTTATCCGGGCAAAAGTTCTTCCGCCAGGCTGGCCCATTCTTCCATTAATTTGTTAATCTCCCCCTGCAAACGGACGTAATCCTCGCCCATCTTCTGTACCACCGCCGGATCGGCAGGCGGGTTTTCAAGCTGGCTGGCCAGATCGCTCAGCTGGCTCTCGAGCTTGGCAATCTGCTGCTCCAGCTCCTGCAGGCGCGCTTTGCGCCGGCGCTCGTCCTGAGAAGAGCGGCCGTTAGACCTGCGCTGCGCCCGGGATTCCTCCTGCCGGGCCCGTTCTTCAAGGGCCGCGCTGCGCCGGGCTTCCTGATCGGCGCGGTACTCGCTGTACGTCCCCTGAAAGACGACCAGCTCAGACTGGTCCGGCTGGATCTCCCAGATCTGGGTCGCAAGTGCATCGATCAGATAGCGGTCGTGCGAGACCAGCAGGATTGTGCCCGGGTAGTTCGCCAGCACCTCCTGTAAGGTCTCCTGCGCGGGGATATCCAGGTGATTGCTGGGCTCGTCGAGCAGGAGCAGATTGGCATTCGAAAGCGCCAGTTTGGCCAGGGCCAGCCGGCCGCGCTCGCCGCCCGAAAGCACAGCCACTTTTTTGTAAACATCCTCCCCAGTGAACAGGAAGCGCGCCAGGTAATCGCGGATCTCGCCGGCCAGCATCTGGGGGGCCACGGATTCGATCTCCTGTACCAGCGTTTTTTCAGGGTTCAGGTCTTCATGCGCCTGGGCGAAGTAACCGGTCTTCAGGCTTGCTCCGAAGATCACCTCGCCAGAAAGCGGCGGCATCTGGCCGAGCAGAGTCTTCAGGAAGGTGGTCTTGCCGGCCCCGTTCGGACCGATCACCGCGGCGCACTCGCCGCGTTTGAGCAGCAGGTCAGGTGCAGTGAAGAGCGGCCGGCCTTCATCCGCATAACCGACAGCCAGGTTTTGCGTTCGCAGCACCAGGTCTCCGGAGCGCTCCACGGGCTTCAAGTGCAGGTGCAGGACCGGAGGCCGCCCGGCCGGCGGGCGCAGCCCGCGGATGCGGCGCTCGACCTCATCCACACTCATCATGTGCTCTGAGATATCCGCCTCGCCGCTGATCGCAGCCCAGTTTTTCTGCTGCAGCGCCTCAAAGCCCAGGCTTTCGACCGCTTCAACTTCGCGGCTCAGGCGTCGCAGCCGGCCTTTCGCCTGCTGGCTGCGCTGCCCGGCAATGTTGCGTTTAATGTAGTCCAGCTCTTTTTCAAAGCGCTCCATACCGGCTTCAAAGAGCTGCTGGCGGTTTTCCCAGCGCTGCCGGCGCTGCTGCAGGTAGGCACTGTAATTGCCGCGGTAAGCTTCCAGCCTGCCATGGCTCAGCTCCCAGATATGGCTGGCTACTTTATCCAGGAAATAACGGTCGTGAGAGACAATCAGTACCGCGCCGGGCCACTGGCTGAGATACCCTTCCAGCCATTCAACCGCCTGAATGTCCAGATGGTTGGTAGGCTCGTCCAGAACCAGCAGGTCGGGAGCCGAGAGCAGAAGCCGTGCCAGCAGGGCGCGCGTGCGCTGCCCGCCGGAAAGCTGGGGAATCGGCCGGTGAAAATCATCCGGATCAAAACCCAGGCCAGTAAGGGTCTGGCGAATGCGCGCCTCGTACGTGTAGCCTCCCCGGCGCTCGAATTCTTCCTGCAGCGGGCCGTAGCGCCGCAGCGCTTCATCGGCCTGCTGCGGGTCGCTCATCGCCTGTTCCAGCGCGGCCAGCTCATTTTCCAGCGCCCGCAGATCATCCACTGCCTTCAGGCATTCTTCCCAGAGGGTGTGATCACCGTTCAGGCCGGCTTCCTGGGGCAGGTAGCCGATGCTCAGACCGCGTGCACGATGGACCTGCCCGGCGCTGGGCTCTTCCAGCCCGATCAAAATGCGCAGAAGCGTGGTCTTGCCGCTCCCATTGGGGCCAACAATCGCAATGCGAGCCCCGTGTGGAATGCTCAGGGAAACCGAAGAAAAAAGATCGACAGCTCCAAAGGATTTGGAGAGATCGGTGCCGGTCAGAATCGCCATATCCCGGGATTATACCGTGTTATAATCGCGAACGTTTCCGGGGACGAAGCCCCGGAAGCATCTCTATTTATAAAGTAGATCAATAAAACTTATGCAACCCAAACAGACACTGTCTACGACCCAAATTCTAAAAATCGCTCTGCTGGTCGCCTTCATTATCGCAGCAGGGCTGACAGCTTATCTTACTTTTGTCTATGTGCGTGATTTCGTCACCTCCTGGCAGATGACCAGTCTGCCGGGCATTACCATCCAGGATACACCGGCAACGCCCGACGCATCCACCGGCATCATTCAGGACGATACCACCCCGCTGCAGCCCTCCGGTGGACCCGAACCGGAACCCTGGGATGGTGCCAAGCGGGTGACCGTGCTCGTCATGGGCCTGGACTACCGGGACTGGGCGCAGGGCGAAGGCGCGCCGCGCACCGACACGATGATCCTGTTCACCATTGACCCGCTCACCCACACCGCCGGTATGCTCTCCATCCCGCGCGACCTGTGGGTGAATATCCCCGGTGGTTATAACTATGACCGCATCAACACCGCTTACCGGCTGGGTGAGCTGTACCAGCACCCCAACGGCGGCGGCCCCGGCCTGGCGATGGAGACGGGCGAAGAACTGCTGGGCGTGCCGGTGGACTATTATGCCCAGGTCGATTTTTCCGCCTTTGAACGCTTCATCGATGAGATCGGCGGCGTGAAAATCGATGTCCCCGAACCGATCACGGTGGACCCGCTGGGCGACAATAACACCAAGAGACTAAAGCCCGGCGTGCAGACGATGCCCGGCTGGCTGGCCCTGGCTTATGCACGCGCCAGGAACTCCGAAGGCGGCGATTTCGACCGCGCGCAGCGGCAGCAGCAGGTCGTCATGGCTATCCGCGACCGGATCATCAGCTTCGAGATGCTGCCTACCCTGATTGCCAAATCGGGCAAGCTGTATCAGGATCTTTCCAGCGGTATCCGCACCAACATGACCCTGCAGGATATCATCAAGCTGGCCTGGCTGGCTGTCCAGATCCCGGAAGAAAATATCAAGAGGGGCATCATCAGCCCGCCGGAACAGGTCACCCTGGTCAAATCGCCGAATGGCGACGATGTCTTGAAACCGATCACGGAAAAGATCCGCCTGCTGCGCGACGAAATCTTCACCGAGTCCGGTCCGGCCAGCCCGGCGGTGGCGAACATGACACCCGAAGAAAGGGTGCGCGCCGAGAACGCACGCGTAGCCGTATTAAACGGCACGTATACCCCCGGCATTGCATCCCAGACCTCGGACTACTTAAAATCTCTGGGTGTCAATGTCACCGTGGCGGACAATGCCCAGCAGGCGACCACCTTCACCGAAATTACCTTCTACACGGGCAAGCCGTACACGGTGCAGTACCTGGTGGACCTGATGCAGATCAATCCCCTGCGCATCCACCACCGCTACGACCCTGCCCACCCGGTGGACATTGAGATCACGCTGGGTGACGACTGGGTCGCCAACAATCCAATGGGGCAGCAGTAAAGCGAACGACATCGAGGTTCAATTCAGTCTTAAGGTGAGTAACTAGAAAGCAGCACGTGGTTGCCACACGTGTCCGGTAGTTTACTTTTTCAAATGTTTACCCATCAAGCGCCAGACATGGCTGTACCGTGCGCACCTGCCTCGTACGCCCGACTGGCGCTTTGCTTTTCCTCCCCCTGTTCAGCGCTGCTCAAGCGCCTGGAGAAGAGCGGTTAAAAATGGAAATCCTCAGCGGCTCGGTGGAAAGGATCACCTATTACAACCCGGAGAACGGGTACAGCGTGATTCGCCTGCGCCCCGACCAGCGCCGCACACCCGGGATGAACCGGGAAGGTCTGGTCACCGCCACGGGCAACCTGCCCGAAATCTCCCCAGGAGAACACCTGCGCCTGCGCGGTGAGTGGACCAACCACCCCAAACACGGTTTGCAGTTCCAGGTCGAAGTGTGTGAACAGACGCTGCCAGCCACCATCGACGGCATCCGCCGCTATCTGGGTTCGGGGCTGGTCAAAGGTATTGGCCCGCGCCTGGCTGACCGCATTGTCAGCCACTTTGGACTGGATACGCTGGACATCATCGAAAACCATCCGGAGCGCTTGAGCGAAGTGGAGGATATCGGGCCCAAGCGCTCGAAGCAGATCTGCAAAGCCTGGAACGATCAGAAGCAGGTCAAAGAGATCATGCTGTTCCTGCACAGCTACGGGGTCAGCACAAACCTGGCGGTAAAGATCTACAAGCAGTACGGCGAAGAGGCCCTGGATGTGGTTCAGCAGGATCCTTACCGGCTGGCACGTGACATTCACGGAGTGGGGTTCAAAACCGCCGATAAGATTGCCCAGTCGATGGGGCTGCCCAGAGACGCTCCCTCCCGGGTGGACGCTGGAGTGGTGTACGCCCTGAATGAAAGCACCAACGAGGGTCACGTTTATATCCCCGAAGAGGAACTGGTGGAACAGGCCGCCAGCCTGCTGGGCCTTTCCTCTGATCTGGTGCGGCCGGGCATGGAACGACTGGAACGGGACGAACGGATACAGCGCGAGCTGCTGCCTGTAGGAACACCAACCCCCAACAGACCCGATGGAAGCGGGCTGGGAGAAGCTCCTGCTCTCTACGGAACACTAGCGGTTTATCTGACTCCCCTTTACCGCAGTGAAAAAGGGACCGCCGAGCGCCTGGCTGCGCTGGCGAATGCCATGCCCACCCGCCTGAGCGACCTGCCGCCGGCCTTCCTGACGCTCGATCCCGTGCTCTCCGCCGAGCAGCAGGCTGCCATCCGCACCGCCATCGGCAACCCGGTCAGCGTGATCACGGGCGGGCCAGGGACAGGCAAAACAACCTGCCTGAAGGCACTGATCGCTGTGCTGGAAAGTGCCCACAAGAAGTACGCCCTGGCCTCACCCACGGGAAGGGCCGCTAAACGCCTCTCCCAGGCGACCGGCCGGCCAGCCAGCACCATTCACCGCCTGCTGGGCTTCTCTCCCGGCGAAGGGTTTAAGCAGAACAGCGAAAACCCGCTGGATGTGGATCTGCTGGTCGTGGACGAAGCTTCCATGCTCGACCTGATCCTGGCAAACAACCTGCTCAAAGCCCTGCGTCCGGGCACGCATTTGCTCCTGGTAGGAGATGTCGACCAGCTCCCCAGCGTCGGCGCCGGCGACGTGCTGCGCGATATCATCGCCAGCGGCCAGGCCGTGGTCACACGCCTGTCGGTGATCTTCCGCCAGGCCGCTGATTCGCTGATCATCACCAACGCGCACCGCATCAACCAGGGAGAACTGCCGCTCTTTCCAGGCCCAGCCCTGCAGAAGAGCCACAAAAATGATTTCTTCCTGTTCCCGGCCGAAAGCCCCGAAGAAGCCGCCGACTGGGTGGTCGATATCGTCTGCAACCGCATCCCCCAGAAGTTTGGCCTGCACCCGCTCGAGGATATCCAGGTGCTGGCGCCCATGTATCGCGGCGGCGCCGGTGTCAGCATCCTCAACCACCGCCTGCAGGAAGCCCTGAATCCCCGCGAGTTAATGAAACCGGAGAAAACCCTTTACGGGCAGACCTTCCGCCCGGGCGACAAGGTGATGCAGACCCAGAATAATTATGAGAAAGACGTGTACAACGGGGATATCGGCTTCGTCTATGCCATCAACCCTGTGGAGCAAACGCTCACTATCGACTTTGAAAAACGGGCAGTGAATTACGATTTCAGCGAAGCAGACCAGCTTGTTCTGGCCTACGCGACATCGGTGCACAAGGCTCAGGGCTCAGAGTTTCCTGCTGTGGTCATCCCTCTGGTCACCCAGCATTACATGATGCTGCAGCGCAACCTGCTCTACACAGCGATCACACGTGCAAAACGCCTGTGTATCCTGGTGGGCAGCATGCGCGCTATTGCCATGGCAGTGCGCAACAACAAGGTCGCCCACCGCTACACAGCTCTGGACTGGCGTTTGAAAAACCTGTAACCACAAAAGCCGGCTGAAGCGCAGCCGGCTTATTGATTCGCTCTTCGCCTGTCACTCAGGATGGATCCTGCAGATTCTTTGAGCGCATCATCCTGCGCGTGCGTAAGATCATCGACAGGAATTCAAACACATGGCGCCAGGGTTTAATGTGACTTTTCTCGTCTGCATAGATGGTGCTGATCGGCACCCAGGCGATGGAAAACCCCCGTTTCACCGCGATGACGATCATTTCGACCTCGAACTGGTAGCCCTGCTCGGTGCTGGAAATCATCGCCTGCATTAAACGCCTGCTGATCAACCGGTAACCGGACTGGTTATCACGAATACGCTGTCCGATCGCCCAGGAAAAACTGTACAGCCCGAACAGGTTTGCCAGGCGCCGCCGGAGCGGCATCTGAGCAAAATTTCGCGCCCCGATGATCAGGTCGGCCGGCTCCTTACTGTACTGCTCCAGAAAGCGGGGGATCTCAGCAGGGTCGTGCTGTCCGTCGGCGTCCAAAGTCAGCACCGCCTGGTAGCCTTCTTCGAGAGCACGCGCAAAACCGGCTTTTAACGCCGCTCCTTTCCCCTGATTTGGGATCTGGTTCAGCACCTCAACTCCGGTCGCCTCCGCCCGGGCTGCGGTATCGTCTGTGGAGCCATCATTGATGACCAGAACAGGCAGATGTAAAAGAGTGCCTTCGATTACTCTGGTAATATGTGCAGCTTCATTGTAAGCAGGGATGAGCGCCAGGATCTGGCGCTGGTGAAATGGGATTGTCTCTTCTTCTTCCATGGGGGCTCAGTTGAATCAGGGTATGGCGCGCCGAACAGGTTTGAGAATAATTCCGGTATAGAGCAGCAGGTTAGCAGCGACCGCTGCCAGAATAAGCCAGACAAACACCTGGGGGCCGAGCGGTTCGAACCACTGGCCGATCAGCCACGGTAGAACCATTGCACCCAGGCCGGCTCCGACGAAAAACCAGCGTGTCACACGACCCGGCAGGGCGATGCGGCGTTCGGCCAGGTTCATGGTGGTTGGAAAAATAGAAGCCATCGAAAAACCGGTGAGGAAGGTTCCTGCAGCCAGCAGGGGCAGGATGTGAGAGCCAGACAGGATGATCACCAGGCCGGCGGAGGCGCCTAACAGATCCACAAGCAGGATGGTGCCCGGACGCAGGCGGACAGAAACGGGGATCGACAGCAGCCGGCCCAGGGTGAGTGCACCCCAGAAAAGCGAAGTCAGATAGGCCGCGGCGGTGGGCGTAGCAGCCTCCCGGGCGATGGCAAAGGTGCTGATCCAGCTCCCAAATCCCACCTCTGCCCCCACATACAAGAAGAAAAACACTGCGATCATAGCGACCAGCAGCGGGTCACTGCGGCCGGTGTCTGCTTCTTCCCGGGCGGTTTGGTTTTCAGGGCTTGGCAGCCGGAAGAGCCACAGTACCGGCAAAAAGATCAGAGCCGCCAGGATCCAGTAGGCCGGGGTGATTCCGCGCCCCAGGCCGATCATCTGGGCTACGATCACCGGGGAGAGGAAAGCTCCCAATCCGAAGAAAAAATGCAGTCCGCTCATAAAGGGAGCAACTTTTTCTCCGTGAACGCGCACCAGCAGCGTGTTGCCCCCCACATCAATCCCTGCTTCCGTTGTTCCGGTTATGAACATCAATGCGGCTAACAACCACAGAGAAGTGCTCAGCGGGACAAAGAAAAGGCTGGCAGACATCCCAACCAGTAGCAGCACCATCATACGGTTCCCGGGGATGCGGTCAAAAAGCCGCCCGCCCTGTACGGAACCGATCAAATACCCCAGAGAGCGGATTAAAAAGATGATGCTGATCTCGTTCAGGCGTGACCCGGTGTTTTCCGATAGATTGAGCAGCGTCGGGCCAACCACGGAGGATGACAGTCCCAGTGCGATGAACGCGGCGTAATACCCCCAGGTATTGTGCAGCGCGGCGCCAGCAGCCGGGGTTTTGCTGCTGGCGGTGATTGATGGTTGCGGAGAAGGGGACTGCATTGGTCTGGCCTCTGGATACAAGAGAGAACAAAAATGTTATAACGCGCCTGATTCTAGCACGAAAAAAGGGCGGACAGCATTCAGGGCTGGACAAATGTCAAACGCCATGCCCCCCAGTAAGGTTCTCCATTTAATTCGGCACATTGGACGGCGGTCAGACCGGTGATGATCTGTGCACCGCCCACCAGGCGCAGTTTATAGGTCTCCCCCTCCTGCAGCGTGAAGTCGGCATAGCCCAATCCCAGTTCTGGCTTCAGCCCTGTGTAAAAGTGCTCCTCACCCCCATCCCAGGTAATAACAACTTCCACCGCGGGCTGCGGTTCTCCGGCAGCGTTCAGGACCTGGATTTCTACGATGGGTCTGGGGAGCGGCGTATCGCAAATCTGCTCGCGCGCATCCAGGATATAGGGTGAGCTGGATGTCGGTGCAGGATTATTCTCGACCGCAGCAGCATCCTCAGTGGCTGCAGGCGGCATGTCAGTTTCAACCGCTGCCTCCGTAGAAGCGGGGAATGGAGTTTCCACCGCCTCTGTTGGCGGCGCCGGGCTGGCCTCCAGGGTGGGTTCTGGGGTTGGCGAAGGGGAAGGAGAAGGCGTGAACGTGGGCACCGTCGGCAGGATTACCGGACCAGCTCCCCCTCGTAATGCTGCAGAGAGCAGACCCAGAGCACGCGCTTCCTGAGGCGGGCTGCCATCTGTTAGCGCGCGCTGTGCCTGATCCGCAAGGATCGTGTAAACATCCGGATCCTCCAGCAGCTCCAGCCGGGCCCGGGCGCGCTCCAGGTTTTCATCGGCGGCATAGGCCAGGGCTATCAGCACCCGCTGGCGATCCTTATATTCACTGGCCAGGGAACGGGGAGAGGTGTTCTGGTAATCCAGGGGATTGATCAACCAGGCATAGATCAGGCCCAGAGCGATGCCAATCAC
The DNA here is from genome assembly GCA_012516075.1 of Chloroflexota bacterium. GTDB lineage: Bacteria > Chloroflexota > Anaerolineae > Anaerolineales > UBA4823 > JAAYXE01. Next base: position 20,039 of record JAAYXE010000103.1, read on the forward strand.
CAGCCCGGTTAGCAGGTACAGGGAACCACGCGATTCTTCATTCATAATCCCGGGGACTCCAGCCCCTGTTCCTGGGCCTGTAAATCGCTCTGCAGCTGGCGCATGATCTCCAGATCACGTTCCACATAATGGGGCTCAGCTGACAGGATCGCCTGCAGCACTATCTGGCTGGGAGATGCGCCTCCCAGGGGTGCCAGGCGCTCGCGCGCCCGCAGCAAATCCCTGTCGGCCTGATAGGCTTCGGCCACCATTAACACATAATCGGCTTTGTAATCAATGCTCAGCGATGATGGGGCGGTATCGGTGAACTCGATCGGGTTAATCACCCAACCATAAAACAGCCCCAATCCCATCCCTATGGCGATGGCGATGAAAAAGCGAATCCAGCGAACGGTACGGGATGTGTTATACGACATACCATCATTACGATTTGAGTCTTAAGTTCATCCGCTCGTGCTCCGAGATAGTTTACAACAAAACGAAGCTATCCGGTAAGTCTCTTCTCATTTCTTTAAGAAAGGGTGCAGTTTATCAAGAATTGTTAAGAAAAGGTTATGACGAGGCAATATTGCTGGTAAAAAATCAAATAACACATTTTACTGCTTGCCCAATGCCTAAAAATCCTGTACAATTTTATCTAGACTCTGCTCGGATGAATGCTGTACCATTCATTCCGTAGGAATCTTGCCAGGGAGGGAATTTAAACATGGACGTCATCAAGGTATCAGGCACTTCGCGAACTTCCGCCGTGGCAGGCGCCATAGCCGGAGTATTTCGAGAACACCAGCATGCTGAAGTGCAGGCGATTGGCGCAATCGCGGTCAACCAAGCAGTCAAGGCACTGGCACTTGCGAAGGGTATTTGAAGGA
>JAAYXE010000011.1 GCA_012516075.1 Chloroflexota bacterium
ATTTGCGGGGCGATTCCGTTTGAGAATAAATTGATTAGAAATGAAATAAAACCTTCATGCGGAGCGGGTGGGATGCGAACCCACGGTACCTTGCGGTACACACGCTCTCCAGGCGTGCGCGTTAGGCCAGACTACGCTACCTCTCCAGAAAACGCCAGCGGATTTTGGCCCCGCTGGCGTCGGGCATTATACTATATTCATACCCGCTAGGGAAGATGTATTCGAAAATTTGATATGCACCGCCCGGGTGCAGCAGGGGCGTCCTCCTGCCAGTTGAATGAGCCCGGATGCTCAGGACGCCCGCTTCTGCCCCTTATTCATCCTTGGAGCGCGCATAAATCAGGATCGAAGCGTCCCAACTGCGGGTAAAGCCGGCCTGCTGCAGGGCTGCCAGCAGGGTGGACTGGGCTGGAGCTGCCCAGCCGGCCTCGGGGTAGTCCAGAGCGCCCGCCAGGGCGCGAAAGTCGTGTAAACAGCCGGCGGCCTCACTGGCCGGGCAGGTGAGCATCTGCACCATCAGGATGCGGTGACCGTCGTCATCGTCCTCGTCTTCGATTCCCAGCAGCAGATGTTGATCCTGCCACCACCAGGCACGCCCGCTGTGGATGCTGTCCATCAGCGCCTCCATATGCGGGCAGGCCCACTGCCATCCCAGGTCCATCAGATCCCAGACGGCGTCGGCGGTGAAGCCGGCGCGCGCCTGCTCCAGGGCTGCCTGGGCCTCCTCCGGTTTGACGGGGCGGAAGCGCCCGGCGGCAGCCGGGTCTTTGCGAGCGGGGGCGCGGTGGGGAACCAGTTCGCCGGTCCTGTGGAAGCCGGTGCGTTCGGCCAGGCGCTGGACGGGCATGCGGTAGGATGCCGTGGCGAAGCGCAGCACACTGGAACCAATCGTTCGCTCCCAGAGGCCCAGCAGATAGTTGTGCAGGCTGGACGCAATGCCGCGTCCTTCGTACTCGGGGTGGGTGCGCAGCCCTTCCAGCCACCAGTCCTGGGCAGTGATGCGCGTTAACTTCCCCAGGCCGAGCACGCGGCCCTCATATTCGGTCACGGCCAGCAGGCCCTCGGGATCGGCCAGCCAGTCGGACCACACATGGGGGACATAGTCGTGTCCCTCCCAGATCGTGCGGGTCAGCTCCATCACATCGGAGGTGTCGGCCGGCCGCGCCGGTCGGCAGGTGACGGGGATTCGCTCAGCAGGCATCAGCAGGTGTGTTTACCTCTCAATCGGGGAACAGGCTGCTCATCACTTCCGGCGCGTAGCGCTCGACCATCTCGGAGGTGATGCCGTTCTCGCGGCAGATCTCGGCGTACAGGTCAGCGCTGGGACGCTTGCGGCGTGCCTGAGTTTCCACATCCAGCTCCCACAGGCCGAAGCGCTGCGTCCAGCCGCGCTCCCATTCGAAATTATCCACCAGCGACCAGTGGTAGTAGCCTTTGATGGGCCAGTTGAAGTTCACCGCCCGCCACACCTGGTGCAGGTGCTGCAGCAGATAGCGCGGCCGTAGATCGTCGTCGGCGTCTTCCACGCCGTTTTCGGTGATGATGATCGGCACCTCGAACTGCAGCGCCCATTTCAGGGCGTCGAACATACCCTGGGGAACGTTGGCGATGAAGCCGGTGTCGCTCAGGTCGGCGCCGGGCAGGAAGAACCGGCGGGCGAACAGCTCGCCGGGCTTAAACAGGTTGAAGGCCACCTGGTCGCGGGTGTAATAGTTCACGCCGATAAAATCCTGCGTGCCCGCGACCTCGGGGATGCGCTGGAACCCCACCGGCAGGTAGATCTTGCCTTTCTGCACCGCACGGGGGAACAGGTCGTTGAACATCAGGGATTGTGTGCGCGCTGCCCAGCGATCGAGCGGCGACCAGGACCGGGCCGGGGCGAAGCCGCGGTAGTTCATAGCCACGCCCACGCGCGCCTGGGGCTGGATCTTGTGGATGGCATGGTAGGCGGCGGCATGAGCGCGCAGCATGTTGCGCCCGGCGGTCATTGCGGCGCCCAGGTCTTTTTTACCCGGCGGGAAATCGCCAAACAGATAGGCCGAGGCCATCACCACGTTCGGCTCATTAATCGTCACCCACATGGTGACGTATTCCTTCAGCGCTTCGACCACCTTGCGTGCATAGGCGGCAAAGTCATCCACGATGCGCTCATTCTCCCAGCCGCCCTGTTCCGCCAGCCACAGGGGCAGGGTGAAGTGCTGCAGGGTGACCATCGGGAGCAGACTGCGTTCGAACATACCGCGCATGATCTCGCGGTAGCGATCGAGGGCAGCCTCATCCCAGCGGTCGGGTGCTGGCTGGATGCGGCTCCACTCGAGCGACAGGCGGTGGGTGTTCTGCCCGCTGTCGGCGGCGCGGTCCAGGTCCTCGCGCCAGCGCCCGCCCCACCAGTCACAGGCGAGGCCGCTTTTGTGATCGTGGAGAATGCGCCCTTTTTCCTGCTCCCAGGCCGTCCAGTTGTTGGGAGGGTTGTGGCCCTCCACCTGGTGAGAGGATGTAGCCGTTCCCCAGAGAAAGCCGCGCGGGAAATGGTAGCTGGCTTGAGCCATGATGTACTCCTTTATGCAGCGAGATCGGTCTGAGTCAATATTTTAGTCTTCCCCACCTGTTTTGGCAAACAGGCGGGTGGGAGCTTCGCAGGGGTGGGTTTTTCTTCAGGGATCGTGAAATTTTCTCCGGGGATGCCGCCACCCGTGCGTTGATGGTCATGGCGCGTAGAGAGGATCAGCAATTTTGTCCTGACAGTCACCAGGAGAATACTACCAGGCCTTGCTGCAGCGCCGTGACCTTACAGCTGTAAGAAACCTTGTCTGCCACCCGTGAAATCTCATCGCTGGAGTTCACTGGCTATGGTATCCTTGAATCATGAGCGAAGTCTACATCTTATCTGCAGTGCGGACACCGGTGGGGGTTGGCAAGCCGGGCGGTGCTCTGGAACCGCTGGCGCCTGTAGACCTCGCCGCGGGGGTGATGCAGGATGCCGTCGCACGGGCTGGAATCGATCCTGCTGTGGTGGATGATGTGATCTGGGGCTGTGTGACCCCGATCGGGGATCAGGGCGCCAACTTGGCCCGCCTGGCGGTGCTGAAAGCCGGCTTCCCGGTGAAGGTGCCGGCAGTGACGCTGAACCGCATGTGTGGATCGGGCCAGCAGGCGCTGCATTTCGCCGCCCAGGCGATCCTCTCGGGGGATATGGATATCGTTATCGCAGGGGGGACGGAGATGATGTCGCACCAGCCGCTGGGAAGCGACTGGCCCAAAGAATGGCCATCCGATTTCCCCTACGAGCTGGTTCACCAGGGCATCAGCGCAGAGCTGATGGCCGGGAAATGGAACCTGAGCCGCGAGGAACTGGACGATTTCGCATATGAGAGCCACCTGCGGGCCATGCGGGCGATCGAGCAGGGCTATTTCGAGAGCCAGATCCTCCCGGTGACGCGCCCGGACGGCAGGCAGGTGAGCGTGGATGAAGGCGTGCGCCGCCCGCCCGACCGGGAGAAGATGGCTGCCCTGAAGCCGGTGTTCAAGGCGGACGGCGTGATCACCGCCGGCAACGCCAGCCAGGTGAGCGACGGCGCGGCAGCCCTGGTGCTGGCCTCTCCAAAGGCGGTGGGGCGTTATAATTTGATGCCGCGCGCCCGCATCATTGCCCGTGTTGTGGTTGGCTCAGACCCGGTGCTGATGCTGGACGGACCCATTCCGGCTACCCGGGCTGTGCTCAAGCGCGCCGGCCTGACCCTGCAGGATATGCAGGTGATCGAAATCAACGAAGCCTTCGCCTCGGTTGTGCTGGCCTGGGCCAGGGAGCTGGAGGCCGACCTGAGGTGCGTTAACCCCAACGGCGGCGCCATCGCGCACGGTCATCCGCTGGGCGCCACGGGCGCCATCCTGATGACCAAGCTGCTGTACGAGCTGGAGCGCACCGGCGGGCGCTACGGCCTGCAGACCATGTGCATCGGCCACGGCATGGCGACAGCGACCATTATTGAACGAATCTAGACACATGCCGCATACTGTATATATCGCCCTTGGAACTAATCTGGGGGACCGGGTGCAGAACCTGCAGAACGCAGTGAAACTGCTGAAGCCGGATGTGCGCCTGCTGGACTGTTCGCCCATTTATGAGACCCCTCCCTGGGGCTATCTCGACCAGCCTGCCTTCCTGAACCAGGTGGTGCGGGCTGAAACCGATCTCGACCCTGAGGAGCTGCTGGCGCGCCTCAAGGGGGTGGAGGCCCGGATGGGGCGCCAGAAGACCATGCTCAACGGACCGCGCATCATCGATCTGGACATCCTGTTTTACGATGACCTGGTTTTCAAATCCGGGAATTTGTCCATCCCCCACCCGCGCATGGCCGGGCGCGCTTTTGTGCTGGTTCCGCTGGCGGACCTGGCCCCGGACCTGCGCCACCCTGCCTCCGGGCAGCGGATCGAAGAAATGCTGGCCGGGATCGATACCACCGGTATCCGGCGCTGGTCAGATGCGGCCGAAGACTGTGAGGTGGCATGATTTCTGAACGATTGCAAGCCGGCGGTGCGGTCTTCGAATGGGGGACGCGCACCTACCTGATGGGGATCATCAACGTCACACCCGACAGCTTTTCAGGCGATGGCCTGCTGCAGGGAGATGAACGGGAACAGGCACATCTGGAAAAGGTTCTGGAACAGGCGCGCAGCTTTGCCGCTGCGGGTGTGGACATCTTCGATGTCGGCGGGGAAAGCACCCGCCCGGGTTCTGAACCGGTGCCCGTAGAAGAAGAAATTGCCCGCGTGGTGCCGGTCGTGCGCATGCTGTCCCGGGAATTTCAGATCCCCATATCGGTGGATACCTATCATGCCGCCACAGCGCAGGCCGCTCTGGAGGCCGGCGCCCACATCATCAACGACATCTGGGGGCTGCGCGCTGACCCGCAGATGGCTGCCGTGGCCGCCCGCTTCAACGCGCCTGTGATCCTGATGCACAACCGCATCTCCACAGCGAAACCGGAGGTGCGCGAGCGCCTGGGCGCCCGCTACCGGGAGACACCCTACGAGAACTTTATGGAGGACGTCAAGCGGGAGCTGCTGGAAAGCGTGGCTCTGGCGAAGGCCGCCGGCATCCCCGACGAGCACATCATCCTGGATCCGGGCATCGGCTTCGCCAAATCGGTGGCGCAGAACCTGGAAGTGATCGACCGCCTGGACGAAATCCGCCTCCTGGGATATCCCGTCCTGCTGGCGCCCTCGCGCAAGTCCTTCATCGGTTACACGCTGGACCTGCCGCCCGACCAGCGCGTGGAAGGCACCGCCGCGGCCGTGGCAGTGGGAATCGTGCGCGGCGCGGACATTGTACGGGTTCATGATGTCCTCCCGATCAGCCGCGTGGTGCGCATGACCGACGCCATTGTACGGCGCCCGGTGTTCTCCACCCGGGAGAGCGGTTGAGCCATTGCACAGCCTCCTTTAAAGGGCTATAATCAGCACCAGAGAACAAAATTTGGGTTGGGGGAAAATCTTTCCTGTTTTTCGTTTTGCCCCAACCAGGTATCCAGTTAACTGCCCTCCGCGAAAGGGTGTTTTCCCATTAATCCTGTTGATGAAATAAGGGCGGAAAAGACAGCCTTTCCGGGGCCTTCTGTACTCATCGGTTAAAAAACAGCCAAAGGAGTTTCGATATGCCACAGGATTTCTTTAACACTCGCGACAGGCTGCGCACCAGCCACGGGGATTACGTCATTTACCGCCTTTCGCGGTTGGAAGACCAGGGCCTGACGAAAATCGATAAACTGCCCTTTTCCATGCGCATCATGCTGGAATCGGTGCTGCGCAACTGTAACGAGATAGAGATCACCCGCCAGGATGTGATTAATACGGCTGCCTGGCAGCCAAAAATGGCGCGTCCCACCAACCTGCCCTACCGCCCGGCGCGCGTGCTCATGCAGGACTTCACCGGTGTGCCAGCAGTGGTGGACCTGGCAGCCATGCGCGCCGCCATCAGCCGCCTGGGCGGGGACCCGCGCAAAATCAACCCCCTGGTGCCGGTCGACCTGGTGATCGACCACTCGGTGCAGGTGGACTTCTTCGCCATCCCCGAAGCGCTGAAGCTCAACGCTGAACGAGAGTTTGAGCGCAACCGCGAGCGCTACGAGTTCCTGCACTGGGGGCAGCGCGCCTTCGACAACTTCCAGGTTGTTCCGCCAGCTACCGGTATTGTGCACCAGGTGAACCTGGAGTATTTGGCTCAGGTTGTGCTGGCCCGTGAAGAAGACGGCGAAATGGTCGCCTTTCCCGACACCCTGGTAGGTACCGACTCGCACACGACCATGATCAACGGCCTGGGCGTGGTCGGTTGGGGCGTGGGCGGCATCGAGGCCGAAGCGGCCATGCTCGGCCAGCCGGTGGATATGCTCGCCCCCGAAGTGATCGGTTTCAAACTGGTCGGCTCGCTGCGCGAGGGCGTGACCGCCACCGACCTGACCCTGACGGTGACGCAGATGCTGCGCCAGCACGGTGTGGTGGGTAAATTTGTCGAGTTTTACGGGCCGGGCCTGTCGAACATGTCCCTGCCCGACCGGGCGACGATCGCCAATATGTCGCCGGAATACGGGGCGACCATGGGCTTCTTCCCCGTGGATGATGAAACCCTGCGCTATATGCGCCTCACTGGCCGGCCTGAAGAGGTCATCGAACGGGTGGAGCGCTACTGCAAAGAACAGGGTCTGTTCCGCACCGACGACACGCCCGATCCGGAATTTTCAGAGACCCTTGAGCTGGACCTGAGCACGGTCGAACCCAGCCTGGCCGGCCCCAAGCGGCCCCAGGACCGCGTGCCGTTGAGCGATATGCAGCGCTCCTTCCGCGCTGCGCTGACTGCCCCGCTGGCGGAGCGCGGCTTTGAAATGTCCCTGGACGCAATGAGCGAAAAAGCTGTGGTGAGGGCCAACGGCAGCGAGGTGGAGATCGGGCATGGTTCCGTGGTTATCGCTGCCATCACCTCCTGCACCAACACCTCCAACCCCTCGGTGATGCTGGGGGCGGGCATCCTGGCGAAAAAAGCTATGGAGCGCGGGCTGAAGGTTAAGCCTTACGTCAAGACCAGCCTGGCGCCGGGATCGCGCGTGGTAACCGACTATCTGGAAAAAGCCGGGCTGCTCGAGCCCCTCGAAGCTCTGGGGTTCTCCGTGGTCGGCTACGGCTGCACCACCTGCATCGGCAACTCGGGACCGCTGCCCGAGGAAGTTGCCCAGGCAATCACCGCCAAAGACCTGGTTGCAGCCAGCGTGCTCTCCGGCAACCGCAACTTCGAAGGCCGCATTCATCCCTATACCCGCGCCAATTACCTGGCCTCCCCGCCGCTGGTGGTCGCCTATGCTCTGGCCGGGACGGTGGATATTGACCTGGTGCGCGACCCCCTGGGTGAGGACCGGGACGGCAATCCGGTATACCTGCGCGATATCTGGCCCACGAACGAGGAGATCCGCCAGACCATCGCCGAAGCTGTCCAGCCCGAGATGTTCCGCCAGAAGTATGCCAATGTGTTCTCGGGGAACGAGACCTGGAACGCCATCGAAGCTGGCGGCGGAGACCTGTACGAGTGGAATCCCGAGTCGACCTATATCCAGGAGCCGCCTTTCTTCGTGGACCTCAGCCCGGAGATCCCGCCGGTGACCGATATCACCGGGGCCCGCGCGCTGGCAGTGCTGGGCTCTTCCATCACAACGGACCACATTTCTCCGGCCGGAGCCATTCCGGTCAACAGTCCGGCCGGGCAGTACCTGATCTCCAAGGGCGTATCCGTTCGTGACTTCAACTCGTACGGCTCCCGGCGCGGCAACGACCGGGTGATGACCCGCGGCACCTTTGCCAACATCCGCCTGAAGAACCGCATGGTCCCCGGCGTGGAGGGCGGTTACACCGTGCACCTGCCGGATGGCGAGCAGATGTTCATCTACGACGCGGCGATGAAGTACAAAGAGGAGGGTGTTCCGCTGATCGTGCTGGCCGGCGCGGAGTACGGCACTGGCTCGAGCCGCGACTGGGCGGCTAAAGGCACCAGCCTGCTTGGCGTGAAAGCGGTGATCGCGGAATCATTTGAGCGCATCCACCGCTCGAACCTGATCGGCATGGGCGTGCTGCCGCTGCAGTTCAAACCCGGTGAGAATGTCGACACACTGGGTATCACCGGGCGCGAGGTGTTCAACATCGAAGGGCTGTCGGATCACCTGCAGCCGGGTGATGAGGTCACCGTGCGTGCGGTGGCTGAAGACGGCAGCGAGAAAACCTTCCAGGTGATCGTGCGCCTGGACACCCCGGTCGAGGTCAATTACTACCGCAATGGGGGCATCCTGCACACCGTACTGCGCCAGATGCTGGCTGCAGACCAGCGCAGCCAGATCTCCGGCCAGACCTCCAATGTAGAGCTTTGAGAGCAGGGTTTTACCTGGTGATAGAGAAGAGCCGGGAGTGTCTTCTCCCGGCTCTTTATTACAAATTGTCTCGGACTGTCTCAAGCTGCTGCTGGCCAGGGGAATGGCGGTGCTGAAGACCGCAGCTTGAAAGGTACGGAAGATGCATGAGAGATGACCTGGGGGTAAGAAAGATAAGTCATCTTTGAAGCACCCTGCCAACAGCAGGCAATCGCATTCGACCCAGGTCCTGATACCGGATCAGGAGAAATGGAACGCGGTTATGAGAAAAATCATTGTGCTTGAACAATATCACTGGATGGTGTTATCCAATCCCCGGGCAGGCACGACGAGGATCCCAGCGGAGGCTTCACATACGGCGGGTGGATCGCACCCTATGCGGAAGAGGTGCTCGGAACGCTCCTCCGCAGGCAGATGAACCGGCCGTTCGACCTGTTGTTGGGGCGCAAAACCTTTGAAATCTGGGAGCAGTACTGGCCTCATCATGCGGACATCTGGCCGGAGGTCAACACGGCGACAAAATACGTCGCTTCGAACACCCGCACCTCGAGCACCTGGCAGCCGTCCGTGTTCTTAAATGGAGATATCGCCGGGAAAATTGCCGGCATCAAGCAGCAGCAGGGGCCGGATTTGCAGGTTTGGGGGAGTGCTAATCTGGCTCAAACGCTGATGCAGCACGATCTGATCGATTCGTTCTGGCTGATGATCTTTCCGATTACGCTGGGCGGAGGGAAAAAGCTGTTCGCGGACGGCGCGATCCCCGCGGCGTTCAGGGTAACGGAAAATGAGGTCACGCCGAATGGGGTTATCGTCGTGAACTACGAGCGCGCCGGCGCTGTTACCGCCGGAAGTGTATAAACGACCCGGCCAGGCCAGCGCTGTCCGCCCGTCTTGCCTTCCTCACGAGAGCAAATCTTCCCGCACCGGCTGAGCAGGCGCCGGCACCGCCGTGCGGTTCTGCAGCAGCGCGACGCCCTGCAGGAACATCCCTACCTGAGCCACGGCGGCCCAGACAAGCAGGAACGTCAGAATCATTGCGCCTGAATTAACAATAGCCGGCAGGCTGGTCTCGAAGCGCTCGAAGCGGGTCTGCAGATCGGTCACCAGAGCTGCGTAGTCGCCGATCACCTTTCGGGCATCCTCCAGGTTCCGGCTGATCTCGTCAATATCATCTGCGATACGCCTGATATCTCGTTCGACCTCACCGGCGCGGCTGCTGGCATTGTCCAGGCTTTCTTCCATGGCGGCGAATGATTCCGGCAGCTCTGCAATGCTGTCCGACACGTCGGCCAGGGCCTCGTTCAGGGGAACGGGTGGGTCGTAATTGACCCCGGGCAGGAACGATAACGCGCTCAACATGCCGTCGATGATGCGCGCGCTCTCCTGGGCTGCGTCCAGAGATGTCTTCACGGATTCGAGGGCCGTTGGCACGTCTTCGCCCATCAAATCCGCCAGGGTCTCCACCAGCGGTGTGGTTTCGCGGATGGTGCTGGCGGTGTCATCCACCGTAATTTTCAACCCCTCCAGGCTGGCGATCGATTCGTTCAGTGACTGGTCGGCGACAATCAATCCCTGGGCGGTGATGTCAAGCGCACCGCCAGCTGCCGACAGGTCTTTAATCAGCTGTTCGGCGGCGGTTGTCTTAAAGCGCCATACCAGTGCGATGGCAGCGAGGCAGAAAAGCAGGCCGATCACGGCGGTGATCGTCAGAATGATTCCAGCGATGCGGTTGATCCAGGGACTCATCTTCTGTGGCCCTCCCCGATTCAGCCCTGTGCAGGGCAATTTGTGTTGGCTTGTTGTCAGGTCACACAAAAACTTTTCAATACCCCGGGCCCATTTTACCACCAGCCCTTTTCTTCGGGTTATAATCGGATGTCATGCATATCCTGGTTACAAATGATGATGGCGTAAACTATCCGGGTCTGCTGGCGCTGGTTCAGCAGCTCAAAAAAATTGCGCGCGTCACCGTATTGGCGCCCGACCGCAACTGGTCGGCAAGCGGGCACGTCAAGACTCTCGATCGCCCGCTGCGGGTGCGTGAAGTCACCCTGGCGGACGGCACCCCTGCATTGACCTCGGACGGGGCGCCCTCCGACTGCGTGGCGATGGCCGTGCTGGGGCTGGTGGAGCCCCGGATCGATCTGGTGGTCTCCGGGATCAATCCCTATGCCAACATCGGCAGCGACGTGACCTATTCGGGCACGGTGACAGCTGCGATGGAAGCTGCCATCGCCGGTATTCCCGGGATCGCGGTCTCGCTGGACACGCCCGACGAACATCAGGGGCCGATCGACTTTGAGCCCGCCGCGGTGGTCGCCTGCCGGGTGGTCCAGGCTGTGTGGCGCAATGGTCTGATGGCAAACATCCTGCTGAATGTCAACGTTCCGTACCGGCCGCTCGACCAGATTCGCGGCCTGCGGGTAACTCGCCAGGGGATCCGCGTTTACCGCGACCTGCTGGTGCGCCGTCTCGACCCGCGCGGACGGCCATACTACTGGATCGGCGGTGAAGCGCCCACCGGGGTGCCGAAAAACGGCACGGACCTGGGAGCTCTGGCCGAAGGCTACGTCTCCATCACACCACTGCAGCTGGATATGACCGCCTACCAGGTGATGGAGAGCATGCAGTCCTGGAATTGGGAATAATTTCTACTTGACAAATCGCATAATGTTGTTAAAATCGGTCGGAATGAATCGCAGGCAGCTTTCCGACTTGAAACTTCTTCGCCCCGGAGCTTTCGCTCCTGTGGGCGATTTTTCTACCCCGCAATAGAGCCCCAGTGGCTCTATTTTTTTGCCTGTTGGCTGCCGGCGCCCCAACGAGTGAATTGACTGAAGACGAACATGAAACTGCCTGGACTGATCGACCCCCACGTGCATATGCGCGAGCCCGGCGCTGCCCATAAAGAGGATTGGGACAGCGGCACGGCCGCAGCACTGGCCGGCGGCTTCACCGCTGTCCTGGCCATGCCCAACACCAGCCCTCCCGTCACCGGCGCTGAGACCCTGGATCTGGCCCTGCAGGCTGCGGGTAAGAAAGCGCGCTGCGACTACGCCCAGTACCTGGGCGCCGGTCCGCAGATCCCTGATGGCCTAGACGACCTGGCCCGCCGCAGTGCCGGGTTGAAGATGTACCTGGACCAGACCTATGGACCCCTGCGGCTGGACGAGATGACGCTGTGGATGGCTCATTTTGAGCGCTGGCCGCACGACCGCCCCATCGTTGCCCACGCCGAAAGCCGCACCCTGGCGGCGGTGATCCTGCTCGCCGGGTTGTATGACCGCCCGGTCCACCTGGCGCACGTCTCACTGAAAGAAGAGATCCTGCTCATCCGGAAAGCCAAGGAGCGCGGGCTGAAGGTGACCTGCGAGGTGGCGCCGCACCACCTGTTGCTCTCCACAGAAGACCTGCCGCACCTGGGGCAGGGCCGCGGCGAGGTGCGGCCGCGTCTGGCATCTCCCGAGGACCGGAAAGCGCTGTGGGAGAACCTGGCGTATATCGACTGCTTCGCTACCGATCACGCCCCGCACACCGCAGCTGAAAAAGATTCTGAGAACCCCCCGCCGGGTTTCCCGGGATTGGAGACGGCTCTGCCGCTGCTGCTCAGCGCCGTGCACGAAGGCAGGCTGAGCCTGGAGGATGTCGTGCTGCGTATGCACACCAACCCGCGCCAGATTTTTGGCCTGCCCGAGCAGCCCGACACCTGGATTGAAGTGGACGAGGAGGCCGAATGGGAGATCCGCGGCCAGGAAATGCTGTCGCGCAGTGCCTGGACGCCTTTCGAAGGCTGGAAGGTGCGCGGCCGGGTGCAGCGGGTGGTGCTGCGCGGGCAGGAAGTTTATCGTGATGGACAGGTTCTCGCCCCTCCGGGGTACGGCAGGAACCTGAGAGATGATCTGGCTATCTAAAGAAAGAAAAAGAAAAAAAGGTGTAAAAATGGCAACATATGTTCCCCCTGCAAGAACAGAAAATCCTTATTTACCACTGGGCGATCACCGCAACGCTCCCTTCTACGGGAAAGATATCCTCTCGGTGCGGCAGTTTTCCCGGGAAGATCTGGATTATATCTTCGGTGTGGCAAAAGAAATGCACGCCATGGTTGAGCGGGTAGGTACGTTCGACCTGCTGAAAGGGAAGATCCTGGCCAACCTGTTCTACGAGCCTTCCACGCGTACATCCTCATCGTTCACCTCGGCCATGGAGCGCCTGGGCGGCAGTGTGATCCCGATTAACGAGGTGCGCTATTCCTCGGTCTCGAAAGGCGAGTCGCTGCCCGACACGGTGCGCACCCTGGAATGCTATGCTGATGTGATCGTGCTGCGTCATCCCGAAGTTGGTGCGTCTGCTCTCGCTGCGAAGTACGCCCGCAAGCCGATCATCAACGCCGGCGACGGCGTCGGCGAGCATCCCACTCAGGCGCTCCTGGACCTTTTCACCATCCTGAGCGAACTCAAGCGGGTCAACGGTCTGACCGTGACCATGCTGGGCGATCTGAAATACGGCCGCACCGTGCACTCCCTGGCGCGCCTGCTGTCCCTCTACGAAGTGCGAATCAATTACGTCTCTCCGGAAATCCTGCGCATGCCCGAAGAAGTGAAGAAGGAATTGAGTGAAAAAGGCATCCCGCAGGCGGAGTATGAGACACTGGATGAAGTGCTGCCGGAGACCGACGTACTCTATGTGACGCGCGTGCAGAAAGAGCGCTTCTCCGACCTGAACGAATATGAAAGCGTAAAACACGCTTACGTGATCACACCCGAGACCATGACCCGGGCGAAGGACGAGATGATCGTCATGCACCCGCTGCCCCGTGTGGGTGAGATCAGCATGGAAGTGGATGAGGACCCGCGCGCGGCCTATTTCCGCCAGATGGAATACGGCCTGTATGTGCGTATGGCCCTGCTCGCCATGGTTCTGGGAAAGGCTTAGCCGGTTATGCCCTCGTTTTTTGAAGCGCTGGAAGCGCGCGCCCGCCAGATCGATTCGCTGTTGTGTGTGGGGCTTGACCCGCACCCGGATGAGCTGCCCGATCCAGGCGCCGCAGGCGCCCGGGACTTCTGCCTGCGGCTGATCGAAGCCACCGCCGGCCTGGCGCTGGCCTACAAGCCGAACGCGGCCTTTTTCGAGATCTGGGGAGCGGCCGGAATGGAGGCCTTGAAGCAGGTCATTCAGGCCGTTCCGCAGGGGGTCCCGGTGGTGCTGGACGCCAAGCGCGGCGACATCGCCTCCACTGCGCAGGCTTATGCCCGCGCTGCCTTTGTAGAACTGGGGGCAGACGCGCTGACCGTGAATCCATACCTGGGCCGCGACGCGCTGGACCCCTTCCTTCAGGACCCGCAGAAAGGCGTCTTCCTGCTGTGCAAGACTTCAAATCCCGGCTCGCAGGATTTACAGGATCTACGTGTGGGAGCTGGCGGGCATCTGCTGTATGAAGAAGTCGCCCGGCTGGCGCAGAGCTGGAACGTGAACAACAACCTGGGGCTGGTGGCCGGCGCCACTCACCCCGAAGCCCTGAGGCGCGTGCGCCGCCTCGCTCCAGACCTGTGGATTCTGGCGCCCGGTGTGGGCGCGCAGGGCGGGGATCTGGGGCGTGCCCTGCAGGCCGGGCTGCGCGACGACGGCCTGGGAATGCTGGTGCCTGTTTCAAGGGCCATCTCCCGGGCGTCCGATCCGCGCCAGGCGGCCCAGAAGCTGGTGGATGAAATGCGCCAGCAGCGCTCAGCGGCAGCCAGACAGACGGAAGCCGCCGGAATCAAACCTCATCTGCGCCTCGCCGCGCAGGGGCTGCTCGATTCGGGCTGCGTGCGCTTCGGCAGTTTTACGCTCAAATCGGGGCTGCAGTCACCGGTCTACATTGACCTGCGCCGGCTGGTCGGAGACCCGGCTCTGCTGGCCCGCACAGCCGAAGCCTACCTGCCCCTGCTGCAGGGCCTGCAGTTCGATCGCCTGGCTGCCCTGCCGTACGCTGCCCTGCCCATCGGGACCGCCGTCAGTCTGCTCAGCGGCCGCCCGCTGATCTATCCGCGCAAAGAGGTCAAGGACTACGGTACGCGCGCCGAGATCGAAGGCGTCTACCAGCCCGGAGAGCGGGTTGTAGTGATCGACGATCTGGCGACCACGGGCGGCAGTAAATTTGAGGCCATCGATAAACTGCGTCACGCCGGCCTGGAGGTGCGCGATGTGGTGGTGCTGATCGACCGCCAGTCTGGCGCAGCCGAAGCGCTGCAGGCGGCTGGCTACCGCCTGCACGCCGTGTTCACCCTCAGCGAGCTGCTGGATGCCTGGGAGCAGGACGGGCGGGTGAGCGCCGAGCAGGCGGCCGAAGTGCGCCTATTCCTGGCCGCTACAAAGCAGGAGTGAGAACATCATGTACCGCCTGGTGCGCCCCCTGCTGTTTCGCCTGGACCCCGAGAAGGCGCACGACCTGACCCTGCGTCTGGTCGGTCTGGCCGGCCATCTGCCGCCCCTGGGTGCAGCCCTGCGCCTGTGGTTTTCCGCCCCGCCAAAACCCGCGCAGGTGTTCGGGCTGACCTTCCGGAACCCGGTGGGGCTGGCTGCCGGCTACGACAAGGACGGCACCGCCTGGCGCGGCCTGGCCGCCCTGGGGTTCGGGCATATCGAGATCGGCACGGTGACGCCCCGTCCCCAGCCGGGCAACCCCCGCCCGCGAGTGTTCCGCCTGCCGCAGGACCGGGCGGTGATCAACCGCATGGGGTTTCCCGGTCGGGGGGCCGATTTCGTGCTGAAACAGCTGCAGGGCCCGCGCCCGAAAGATCTGGTGCTGGGTGTGAACCTGGGGAAGAATAAAGACACCCCCCTGGAGGCCGCCGGAGCGGATTACTGCACGCTGGTCTCCCTGTTTGCGCCGCTGGCCGATTACCTGGCGATCAACATCAGCTCGCCGAACACGGAAGGGCTGCGCAGGCTGCAGCACCGCAGCGCTCTGGAGAGCCTGCTCGCCGCAGTGAACGCAGAACGAGAGGCCCAATCGCAGCGCACCGGAAAACGGACCCCGGTCCTGGTCAAACTGGCGCCCGATCTCTCAGACAGCGAGCTGGATGATGCGCTCGATGTGATCCTGCACAGCGGCATGGACGGGGTGATCGCCACCAACACCACCACCGGCCGGGCCGGCCTGCGTTCACCCCGGGCAGATGAGACAGGCGGGCTGAGCGGCGCGCCGCTGCAGAAGCGCAGCACCGCAGTGATCCGCCAGGTGCACCAGCGCACAGGAGGTAAACTGCCGGTGATTGGCGTGGGTGGGGTGCTGGACGCCGCCTCGGCACGTGAGAAGCTGGATGCCGGTGCCTCTCTGGTGCAGGTTTACACCGGTCTCATTTACGCCGGTCCGGGGCTGGTGCGCCAGATCATCCGGGAGCTGTAGTCTCGCTCAGGGGATGGCAAAGGTGAACAACCAGTCCCCCTGATCCCAGCTTTCGACGCCAGAAGTCGCGCCGGTCACCTGGAACCATACAGTACCCGGCTTGAAGGGGAAATGCATGCCGTGGGGATAGACAAGGGATATCAGCGCATCCGGAGTGGGGCGCCGCCAGCGCAGCGGGTAAGCGCGTCCGTCGCGAAAAGCCCAGGCATCTCCTTCTCCCAGAAAATCCATCTCCACCATCTCTGTGGTCGCCGTATTGATGTAATAGTCGTGCGGCACGGCCAGCATCACCAGGTTGTCAGCGGCGATCTGCTTCCCGGTCAGGCTGTCCGCCAGCGGCTGCACGTCTGTGCCGTCGTCCTCGGTGTCGGAATAGCGCAGGTAGCGCCCGGAAAGGGGATCATACAGCCAGAAATTGTACGAGACGCGTGAGTAGCGCAGCGAGACGCTTTTCCCTTCCTGCAAGCTGGTGGGGACCACGCGGTCGAAGACCAGGCCGTCCAGGTTCTGCGGGCCGTTGTTGCCCCCGCTGCGCTCAGTGAAGTATTCTTCCAGCAGGTGGGTATCGGCATACAAGGTGTTGTAATTGGTCTCCGGCCCGATGCGGCACAATGGAGGGCAGTTCCCGGGCCGTTCGATGATCAGGAAGTTTTTGAGATCCGATTCGAGCCAGGGCTCCAGCACGCGCGGGTCGGCCGAAGCGAAGGTCAGGCTGGCCTTATACATGCGCATGATGTGCTCGTCGAAGAAGCGCCCCGAGCGCACCGGTCCCACCCGGCTGGCGTCATTTCCGTAGAAGATGCCCACAAAGCGGGTCAGCCCGTCCTCCAGGTAATACTCGTAGACATGATCGGCCTGGCTCAGCCCCCACTGCGGGCGCACGCTGCGCGGAAAGTTGGTCACTTTGATCGCCATCGGGCGGCGGTTCAGCAGGGCTGGATCTTCCGCGTGCAGGCCGGTCAGGGGGTTGACGCCGGCGGGGAAACCGCTCGGGCCGTACACCTGGTGGATGAATTCTTCCGGAATAGATGTGGCGATGGGCAGAGGTGTGCTGGTCGGTTTGAGTTCGAATACGACGGCGGTGGGGG
>JAAYXE010000104.1 GCA_012516075.1 Chloroflexota bacterium
CTCATGATGATCCCCAGCGCAAGTGGACGCCCCGGACCCCAGGTATGGCTGCCAACCTGACCGATCATATTTGGAGTGTTAAAGAACTGTTGTTTACCGTTCCTTTACCAAGTGCTAGAAACACTTGTTAGGGAGACTATCGAAATTCTTGAGAAACATAAATTCGCCGATTAGCCAGCCCCATCCCTAATTTACTTCGCCTGCGCTCCAGGCGCCAGTCGAAATACCTGGCCACAACTGTTGGGGTCTATTGAGAACCAGCCAGGAAAGCAGCGATCTCAAGTTTTAGCGTTGATCGCTGCTTCTTTTATAACGATCTTTAGTTTCATCCTGCGGAAATAAAAAGTGCATATTATCTTCAGCATTTGCAAATAGAATAATTAACTGGTAAGCTAGCCTGCGGTTAGAAAGAGAATTCTGCAAATCGAAATTCTCGCCGGACATCAATGGATCATAAGGACAACAGGGAAACCTCGAGTAAAATTATTGCGGAGGTTTTGGATATGGATACTCTGGGACTGAACCTGAACGCACTGCTTGCACAAATCATCAACCTGGTCCTTATTGCTGGCTGGCTGATCCCGGCCGTGATCTCCCTGCTGCGGCTGCGCAGCCTGGATCTGCCGAGAAATGAGCGCACCATCTGGGCGGCGCTGATTCTGCTCGTTCCCTTCCTGGGGGTGATTGCGTTCTGGATCGTGGTAAAGCCGGGCAGGCTCAGCCGTGGATGAGCACGGCGGCGATCCAGCCCGCCTCCCCTCCCCACCGCTGGCGCCGGAGCAGCAGCTAGCACTGCGCCCGGCGCGCCCTGAAGACCTGGATGCTTTCTTCGAGCAGCAGCTCGACCCCGAGGCACAGCACATGGCGGCGTTCCCTCGCCCGGTGGACGACCGGGAAGCGTTCCGCACGCAGTGGGAGCCGCGCCTGAACAGTGATCAGAACATCGTGCGCACCATCTGGTTCGAGGGCGAAATCGCCGGGTATATGCTGAGCTACTACAACGCCGAAGACGAGCGCACCGAGGTGGCCTACTGGCTGGGCAAAAACTACTGGGGCCGGGGGATCGCCGCCCGGGCACTGCGGGCTTTCATTGAGGCAGAATTCCCGGCGCAGACCCTGTACGCCCGCGCGGCGAAGGACAACGTCCGTTCGCTGCGGGTGCTGGAGAAATGCGGTTTTACCACGGCCGGCGAACAGACGGGATTTGCGCATGCGCGCGGCCGCGAGACCGCAGAATATGTGCTCAGGCGAGAGCCTGATCACTCAACACCAGCCGGACTATAAGCGATTATTTCGGATTCCAGCCCCACTGCATGAAGCCCGGCGTTTTCACGCCGGGCTTTTTCTTTTACCTGCGAGCGGCTGCACGGGATCTCATCTCGCCAGCCAGTGTCTGACCCATTCCGGAAGCTTACTTCGCCCTCTGTTTGGAAATTCCGATGATGTTCTCATGCGCAATGTAACCCACGTACGCCATGCCGTAGAACGGCAGGGCATGATGCTCGCACAGTGCATGAAAAGGGACCGGTCCCTCAATGACCTGGCTGAGCCTGCAGTCGGGACCGCCGCGGCATTCTGTTTCAAAAACCCGCAGCAGCTTGGGGTCGCCGTCGTATCCTTCCGTGGCGTCAAACAGCGCCCTGATAAACCGCCGCGGGGTGTCTTTCGTCGCTGGTGTATTTAAATCCAGGCCAAATGCAGAAAATATTTCTGCGGCATACCCTTCAAACCTGTCAAACTGCTCTTCTGAGATCTGGCGCATCTGCAGTTTCATCGCCATACGGAAATCAAGATCATCGGGGTCATCATGAAGTATCAACGCGGCCTCCAGTTTTGTTCAAACGTTAAGTCATCGAATTACCGGAACCCCTCGTCCTCACCCATTTAGAAGACAGGGTTTCCGGGGCACCGTCATTCAGAGTAAGGATCAACCTTTATACGTTAACACCCTTCCCCACAAATTCTTGTTACCCCACAGCCCGGAGCGCAGGCATTCCAGCCGGACAATCTGGCTGTGATCGACAAACAGGTTCACTCCGGCCCCATAGTTCTTGATCTACCAGGCGAAAACCTCCGGATCTGCCGCCTCGAACAATGGTTTTTCCAGACCGATCGCAGATATGATTTTTGCGACGACGCCGGTGCACCAGTTCGTCACGTACCCGGTTATCCCCCCGGATTCGATCATCATCATATACCCACCGGTATCAATTCCCAGAAGAGCGGTCCCAGTTTTAGCGTAACCGATGCGGCTGATTCTGTCATCCGAAAAGTGAGGAAGTATCCTCCGTAATTTGGTGGATTTCTCTACCGGCCCAGGCAGCCGGAGCTGGAGAACTACCCGATAAATTCGTCGAAAACCTTCGGGACGAGGGTGAGACTGCGGGCTATGCGCTGAATGATTCCAGTGCGATGGCCGGGCGCACCGGGGCGGCTGCTGGCCGCAAAAGCTCAGGGATCACCTGTCAGCGCTCTGATCTCCTGCACCAGGGCGGAGCTCAGGAACGCGCTCAGATGATCCGGATCGTCCAGCTGTGCGGCCAGGGACTCGACCAGGGCCCGGGCCCCCCGGGCCGCGGACTGAGCCCCCTCCAAATCCGCCAGAATCACCCGCGCCCGGCTTAACCCGCTCAACGCGCGGGCCTGATCGTACGGGTGGCCCAGATCCTGCCAGCGGCCCGCCGCCTGCTCAAAGAAATCCGCCGCCTTCGCTCCATCACCTTCCGCCAGCGCCAGCCAGCCCTGCCCCACCAGCCGGCACGCGGCGCTGGCCGGTGTCGCATACTGCCGGTCCAGCCGCTCGAGCTGCAGGACGGCGGAACGTGCAGCGCCGTCCAGATTCTGCCGGCAGATCACCAGCAGCGCCACAGCCACATTGGGGAACAGATAGGGCGCTTCAGCCGCCCGTTCCAGGATCTCAAAGGCAGCAGCGGCAGCCGCTTCTGGCCGGCCCAACGCCGCCTCTGCGCGCGCCAGTTCACCCAGCAGCGCCGCCCGTGGATCCAGGCTGTCAACCGGGCCTGCCAGCACCCGGGAGAGCTGCCGGCGAGCCTGTTCCGCCTGACCCAGGTCGTTGTACATCCGGCCAGAGGTGAGGCTAACGCTCGTGCCGGCCAGGCCGTCCGGCGGATCGCTTTCCACAGATGATGCCGCCTGCTTGATCCACGCCAGCGCAGACGACCAGCGGCCTGTCAGCCAGTCCAGCTCTGCCAGAAAACGCAGAGCATCCCCGGCGATGAATGAGACCTGTGTGCGCCGGGTGTAGGCCAGCGCCTCCTCGAGCAGACTCCTGGCCTGATCGTAGCGCCCCAGGTAGATCAGACCTTCGCTGAGATAAAGGTACGCCCGACCCGCGTCGTGGGGCCGGTTTATGGCCAGGGCGCGCTCCAGGCTTTCCTGCTCCATGTCCAGCCCGGACCAGTCGCCTTTGCTGGATAAGGCGGAGCCGATATCGCACAGGCACTGGATGATGATCTCCTCCGCCTTCAGGCTTCTGGCCATCGCCAGTGCCCGCTCGCCGGTGCGGATGGATTCGTCATAGTCGCCTATGTGCATATAGAAGTTGGACAGACCGGCCAGCGCCCAGGCCAGCTCCTCGCTCCCGGGCTCATCCTCCAGAACGGCCAGGGCCTGGTGGTAAGCGGCGCCGGAGCGTTCCTGCTCGCCCAGCTCCCAGTAAATACGGCCCAGCAAGCGCTGGGCGGTCCCCGCGGCCTGGCGGTCCCCAGCCCGAAGCGCCAGATCAAAGCCGGCCTGCAGCGTCTCCACGGCCTGTATCTGCCGGCCCAGGACCCACAGACACTCGCCCAGTTTGCACAGCACCCCGGCTTTCCCGGCAGTGCCGGCTTCTGGCCAGTGCTCGAGAGCGGCCTGGTAATGGTCTGCTGCTGCGGTCAGCGAGGCTTTCTGATACGCCAGATCGCCGGCACGGACACGGCAGGCAGCCGCCCGGTCCCAATCGGCCCCGGCTGTGTAATGCTGTGCAAGCTGGACCACCACGGCGTCGGGGTCGCCGGCGTACAGTTCGGCCAGCGCCCCGGCCACCGCACGGTGCAGGCGCCGGCGCTCGCCGGGGGAGAGCTGGCGGTAGAGGTACTGCTGGTACAGGGCGTGGCCGAACTGGTAAGCTGAGAGATAATCGCTGCCCGCTTTGCGCTCGCCGCGTTCTCGCACCAGGCGGTGCTGCTTTCCCAGCACCCCGGTCAGTTCACGGAGCAGCGCCCGTTCATCCATGTTCAGAACCCGGGCCACCACTTCGGCGGTGAACACTTCTCCCTCGACGCTGGCTGTACGCAGGATTTCCAGAGCGGCGGGGGTGAGCCGGTCGACCCGCCGGGCAATGACCGCTTCCACGCGCGCCGGGAGAGCCTCCCAGACCAGCTCCTGCCCGGCGCACCAGCGCCCGGCTTCATCCTGAAACAGATCGCCGCGGCTCTGCAGCTCCCGCAGCAGTTCGACGGCGAACAGCGGATACCCCTCCGTCCGCCGGTAGAGCGCATCACGGAAAGCTGCATCCAGCCGGTTGGGCCGGGAATCGACGAGGGCCTCGATAAACGCTCTGCCTTCGACCTGGTCGAGGCCTGCCAGGTCCATAAACACATCCCCATAAACCCGCTTAAACTCATTGAGCACCCGGGTCAGGGGGTGCGGCTCGCCGCCCTGAACGGACACGAGCTCGTCCGGCCGGTAAGCGCCGGCGATCAGGATCCGGCTGCCGGCCAGCCGCCGGCCGAGGTGGAACAGCAGGGCGATCGAAGCCTGGTCCATCCACTGCAGGTCGTCCAGGATGATCAGCAGGGGGTGAATTTTCGCCAGGTGATGGAGCACGCTGGTGAACTGCCCGAAAATGGCGGACTGCTCAGCCACCTCTGGCGCACCCTGCCGCCGGGCAACTTCTTTCTGCAGTGCGTCCAGCCAGCCGGCGCCTGCAGGGGCGAACGCTGCAGCGCGCTCCAGCAGCTGCCGGCCGGACACGAAGACATCCAGAAGCTGCGGGCCGTGATCCAGGAGCGCCTGCACGGTGTGCGGCAGCAGCGCCCATAAACGCTGTGCCTGGTCCCTGGAAAGCTGACCTCCGCTGCGCGGGGCGGAAACGCCGCCGGCAAGCTGGCTCATCACCTCGCGGAAAGGGAGAAAGGGATCGCCCGCCCCGGCGAATGTACTGCCGCTGCCGCCTGCGGCAGTCAAATCGGGGTGGGCCTGCTGGGCGCGGCGGGCGAATTCTTCCAGCAGCGCGGTCTTTCCCCGGCCTGCGCCCCCCAGGATGAAAATCACGCTGCCGTTCCCCGCCAGCGCATCGTCTAAACAACCTGCCAGGCGGGCAAGTTCCCGCTCGCGCGCCACAAAGGGCTGCTCGTTTTGCGATCCGGGCTGGGGAAAATCGAAGCGCGGAACGGGGGCCGCGTGTTCATCCCCGGCGGGTTCCGGTCCGGGCTGACCCGCCTGGGAGAAACGGCTCTCAGCGGACCGGGGCCTGAGTTTACCCAGGCGCACCTGTTCATACAGCCATCTGGTCTCCGGCTCGGGTTCGACGCCCAGTTCTTCCTCCAGCAGGCGTACAAAGATCTGGTACTGCCGGTGGGCGGCGGCCTGCTGGCCGCTTCTGGCGTACAGCGCAATCAAGCGGCGCTGGGCCGGCTCGTGCAGCGGGTCCAGCCCCACCCGGCGGCGGGCGAAGGCGGCCGCGCGGTTCAGGTCGCTGTGGGCTTCCCAGGTGACCGCCAGGCGGTCCAGCGCCCGGCCCAGTTCACGGCGCAGATCCTCGGTCTGCAGCAGCTGCCACTCGTCGAAAGCGGGGCAGCCGGGCAGGGTGAAACCGGCCAGAAAATCATCCCGGTACAGGCCGGCGGCCGCCTCCAGCCGCTCCCGGCAGTCCGGGTCCAGCGGCGCATCGCCAGCGCTGCTGCAGGCCTGCAGCGCGCGCCGGAACTGAACGACGTCCACCCAGAGATCAAAATCCGGGTTCAGCCCCACGCGCTCCCTGTCCGCCAGCAGGGAATGCGGGCCTAAAAGGCCGCGCAGGGAGGACAGGATGCGGCTGAGGTCCGCAAGCCCGCGGCCGGGGCCGGACTCGGGCCAGAACATGGCAGCCAGCGATTCCCGGCTGCAGCTCTTCCCGGTCATCGCCAGGTAGGCGAGCAGCGCTCTGGCTTTGCGCCGGGTGATCGGCCGCTGAACCCCGCTGTATTCAAGCGACGGAAGGCCAAACAGGGTCAATTTATACATTCTTTATCCATTTTACTCGCGGCCTGCCCCGCTGTGCGAGAAAAACTGAGCGCAGTGCGAGCTTTTGTGCAAACCTTTTGCGAGAGGCGCTTTCTATAATGGGTCACAGTCAAAGCTGCAGGGAGGTGAAACCTGATGTTGAAAGGGAAAAGCATCCAGCTGCGCCCTGTCCGCCAGTCCGATCTCGAAGTGCTCTATGACCGGCACATCGACCTGACCAACCGGGGCGACTTCTTCCCGCAGGGATTTGTCTCTGAAATAGAATTCCGGCGGCGCTTCGATGAACACGGGTTCTGGAAGCCGGATGAAGGCATGCTGCTGATCACCACCGGGGATGGCCGGATTCTGGGGCACATCGAGTTTTTCAAAACCGTGAACTACCTGGACGAGCTGGAGCTGTCTTACCAGATTTACGACCCGGACGAAAGGGGGAAGGGATACGCCACCGGGGCGGTGAATCTGCTGGTGCGCTACCTGTTCGGGCGCTTGAAAGCCAACCGCATCCGGCTGGTCATCCACCCGCAGAACCGGGCTTCCTGCCGGGTCGCTGAAAAATGCGGCTTCACCTGCGAGGGGATCGCCCGCGGGGCATGGTTTCACCAGGGGAAGAACCACGACGTCGCCATTTACGCCCTGCTGCGCGACGAATTCAACCGGACAGAAGGGGAATTTGAGGAGGTAAACGATGGAAACCGGGGCTTATGAGAAGCTTCTAACGGATGAGCGGGCGCTGAACGCATTCGCGGCCGGCCTGCAGGGCGACCTGGTGCGGCCGGGCGATGCCGGATATGACGACGCCCGCCGGCTGTACAACGCGATGATCGACCGGCGGCCGGCCATCATCGCCCGCTGTGCCAGCCCCGCCGACGTGCAGCGGGCGGTCAACTTTGCCCGCGAGCACGGCTTACTGCTGGCCGTGCGCGGCGGCGGTCACAACGGGGCGGGGCTGGGGTCCTGTGACGACGGGCTGGTGATCGATCTATCGCGCATGAAGGGCGTTCAGGTGGACGCGGCTGCCGGCACGGTGCGGGTGGAAGGCGGGTGCACCTGGGGCGATGTCGACCGGGCAGCGCATCCCGCTGGCCTGGCCGTGCCAACCGGGTTCATCTCCACCACCGGCGTGGGCGGCCTGACTCTGGGCGGCGGGATCGGGTACCTCACCCGGCGCTACGGCCTGACGATTGACAACCTGCTGGCGGTGGAGATGGTGCTGGCCGACGGGAGCCTGGTCACTGCCAGCGAAAGCGAACATGCCGACCTGTTCTGGGCGGTGCGCGGCGGCGGTGGGAATTTCGGTGTGGTGACGGCTTTCCTGTTCCGGGGCTGCCCGGTGAGCACGGTGTACGGCGGGCCTATGTTCTGGGAGATGGAACACGCCGCACAGGTTATGCGCGCCTGGCGGGACCTGATTCTGACCGGGCCGGAAGAGATTAACGGCTGGTTCGGTTTCCACACCGTCCCGCCCGTAGAGATGTTCCCGGCAGAGCACCACCTGAAAAAGATGGCCGTGATCACCTGGTGCTACACCGGCGATCTGGAGCGGGCCGGCGCGTTCTTTGAGCCCATCCGCCAGATCGCCCCGGCGGCCATGGATTTCGCCGGGCCGGTACCGCTGCCGGCCCTGCAGAGCATGTTCGATGACCTGTACCCGCCGGGCCTGCAGTGGTACTGGAACGCCGACTTCTTCACCGGTCTGAGCGACGAGGTCATCGACCTGCACATCCACCACAGCGCCAGCCTGCCGACCGCCCACTCGACCATGCACCTGTACCCGGTCAACGGCGCCGCCCACCGGGTGGGGAAGAACGACACCGCGTGGAGCTTCCGCGAAGCCAATTTCGCCCAGGTGATCGTCGGCGTGGACCCCGACCCGGCCAGCAGCGAACGCATGATCCGCAGGTCGAAGGAGTACTGGAACGCCCTGCACCCCTATTCGGCCGGCGGGGGATATGTCAATATGATCATGGACGAGGGCCAGGAGCGGGTCCAGGCCGCATACCGTGATAATTATCCCCGTCTGGCGGAGATCAAAGCCCGCTACGACCCGCGTAATCTTTTTCGGGTGAACCAGAACATCCGGCCGGCGAGGGGCTGAAAGGTGACCGGGGCTGCCTGCACTGCGCGAGGCAGCCCCGGCGCGCGCCAGTATAGGCAGGTTGTATTAATCCCGTGAAAATATCGGGATCGAGGGGGGAAATCTCATGATGATCGTTCCCGGACACCAACGACCCAACGATTCAGTATCCACGACTGGATCGAAGGGTCGAAAACTGGTGACGACAACCACCATGACGGCTGCAATCACACGTTTCAGTATCCACGACTGGATCGAAGGGTCGAAAACCGATCGGGTTCTCTACGATCCAGACCACACCCCCGTTTCAGTATCCACGACTGGATCGAAGGGTCGAAAACATCTCGATTA
>JAAYXE010000105.1 GCA_012516075.1 Chloroflexota bacterium
GATCTACACCAAACTCCTGCGCAGCTCGCTCGATCTCTTCTCGATTCGCACCTGCGGCGAAAGAGCGGTCTTTCCATTTCTTCTTCACGGAAGATACTTTCAGATCGTGAAGTGAGCGCGACGGGCGCACCAGTGCCACAGCGGTGATCAGGCCGGTGATTTCGTCGCAGGCAAACAGGGCTTTTTCCATCAGCGATTGGCGGGGGACGCCGGTGTGGTCGGCATGGCTCAGGATTGCGCGCACGATTACCTCGCTCACCCCCCGTTCGCGCAGAATCGAGGCGCCTTTCTGAGGATGCTCATCGAGGGTAGGGTGGATCTCCCAGTCAAAATCGTGCAGCAGGCCGGT
This sequence comes from Chloroflexota bacterium, assembly GCA_012516075.1. Lineage (GTDB taxonomy): Bacteria > Chloroflexota > Anaerolineae > Anaerolineales > UBA4823 > JAAYXE01. The sequence continues at coordinate 350 of JAAYXE010000105.1, forward strand.
CAGCCCCCACAGTTCTACATCCTCGCCGAATTTCTCCGCATAAAACCGCATGGCGGCTTCTACCGCCAGCATATGGCGAACCAGGTTTTCGTTTTTTACAAATTCGCGCACCAGGGCGAGTGCCTGTGCGCGGTCCAGCAGCGGTGTGTTGACAGGCGAACGGTTCACTGTGCCTCCAGTTCTGTGAAGATCGGCTCAGGCTGCCCGAGAACCGGTTCGGGGCGGGTGATAAAGACGTCCAGCATGGCAGCCGCTGTCGCCGGGATTTCACGGATGTTCCAGAAGATCAGCGAGCGCCTGCGGTATTGTCCCAGGTCTGCGGAGACGCCCACCGAGTCAACCCCCAGAGAATTACACAGGAACAGGGCGCGGGGCAGGTGGAAGTTCTGCGTCACCAGCAGCGCTTCCTTCACCCCAAAGATCTGCCTGGCACGGTAACAGGTATCGTAGGTGCGCCGGCCAGCATAGTCCAGAACGATCGCTTCGCTCGGCACGCCGAGCTCCACAGCGTATTCGTGCATGGCGCCCGGCTCGTTATAATCCACGAAGCGGTTATCGCCGCTCATCAGCAGCTTCTGAACTTTCCCCTGAAAGTAAAGCTCAGCCGCGGCGCGAACCCGGTCTCGCAGAACCCCGCCCGGGCGCCCATCACGAGTGAGGCCGGCGCCGAAGACGATGGCAACCGGCTTCTCCGGCGCGCTGCCCGTCTGGTAGATCTGCGAAGCGGACATCCATTGTGTCAGCAGGCGCGGCAGGGCCAGAGCCAGCACGCCGGCCACAGCAATAACCAGAGCGGTGCGTAAGAAAACCCTGATAATTTTGTTTTTTGCCACGGGTTGCCATCATAGCGCAGATTTTCTGACCTTGCAAGGTCCCCTCTTGCCTTGAGGATACCATCCGGTTACAATGCCACTCGATATGGAAATCGATACCGCATACCAGGAAGCCCTGGACTACCTCTACAGTTTTGTCGATTACAGTCTGACACGCGCATTCCGCTATTCGGCAGATAAATTCGATCTGGACCGTATGCGCAGTTTCATGGAAGTGCTGGGACGTCCTGACCAGCGCTACCCCATCATTCACATAGCCGGCACTAAGGGCAAGGGGTCCATCGCTGCGCTGTGCGCCAGCGCGCTGCAGGCCGCCGGCTACCGCACCGGTTTATACACCTCGCCGCATCTTCAGGATTACCGTGAGCGCATCCAGATCAACGGCGTGCCGATCTCGCATGAGGATTTTATTGCCCTGGTGGATGAGTTCAGGCCGCTGCTGGACGGCGGGACACCGCTGACCACCTTTGAAATTTCCACCGCCCTGGCCTTTCTTTACTTTGCCCGCCAGGGGGTGACGGCTGCCGTGATCGAGGTGGGGCTGGGCGGCCGGCTGGACGCCACCAACGTTATCACCCCGCGCACAGCGGTTATCGCATCGATTTCCTATGACCACACCCAGTTCCTGGGCAGTACGCTGGCGGAGATCGCGGCCGAAAAAGGCGGCATTATCAAACCCGGCGTACCGGTGGTGATCTCCCCGCAAAAAGATGAAGCCCGGATCGCGCTGGAGCAGATCGCGTCCACACGCGGCGCTCCGCTGGTGGAAGTCGGTCGTGATTATCGGTATGAGATGCTGGAGCACTCCGTCGAAAAGGGCCAATCCTTCCTTGTCTGGCCGGCTGGCGGGGTGCCTGCCAATGGTTCGGGTGAACCACGGGATGATGAAACACAGCGTTCACAGGCTGTGCAGCTCCGCATCCCCCTCCTGGGACACCACCAGGTAGAAAACGCTGCCACCGCCTACGCTGCCTTGCAGACCGCTGCCCGCAGTGGGATCCCCATCGATGAGCAGGCTGTACAGGCAGGCTTTGCCCGGGTGAACTGGCCGGCGCGCTTCGAAATCCTGCGGCCTGATCCCCCGCTGGTGGTCGATGCGGCCCACAATCGTGACTCAGCCCTGCAGCTGCGCCGCACGCTGGAAGAATACTTCCCGGGAAAACCGGTGATCTTGATTTTTGGCGCTTCTGAAGATAAAGACATTCAGGGTATGTTTGCCGAACTGCTACCGTATACCCGGCAGGTGGTTGCCACCCGCTCGTACCATCCCCGGGCACTCGAGCCTGAGGCGCTGGAGGAACTCGCCCGCCCTTATAACACCCCGGTACTGACAACCGGCAGTGTAGAAGAAGCCCTGGACGAGGCGCTGCGCCTGGCCGGCAGCGATGCGCTGGTCCTGGCTGCGGGCAGCGTTTTCGTCGCTGCGGGGGTCAGAGAAGTGTGGCTGCAGAAGCAGAAAAAGACCATTCCTCAGGAATGAGCGTGCTGTTTTTTGCAATGATCCGGATGCATGGATTTGAGAGATTGGGGAGTTGATTATGAAAAGTAGCGACTGGTATTTACGAGACGACGATGATGACTTCGGGGAAGCCCTGCACCGGCGGACGGAGGAATTGTACAATGTTCCGAACGCGCTGCCTGATGAAGACGGCCTGATCGAATGCCCGGTGCTGCCTCTGCGCGACCTCGTAGTTTACCCCCATATGGTCTCTCCAATCTTTCTGTCGCAAGAATCGGCCTTGATGGCCGTTGAAGATGCGCAGCTCAACGATCAGACCGTGATCGCCCTCACGCAGGAGGATTCCGACCAGGATGACCCCGGTCCGGAAGACTTCTTCCCCATCGGGGTCGAACTGGCGGTCGGGCGGTTGCTGAGCATGCCGGACGGCTCCAGCTCTGCACTGGTGCAGGGCCGGCGCCGGGTGGAAGTGGTGGAATTCGTACAGGAAGAGCCCTTCATGGTGGTGCGCGCCCGGCCGATTTACGAATCGACCGAAGTGGACCGCGAGATTGACGCCACCATGCGCACTGCACTGGAGATGTTCCAGCGCTGCGTCCAGCTGGACCGCAGCCTGCCCGAAGAGGCCTATCTGTACGCGCTGAACATCGATGAGCCCGGCTGGCTGGCCGATATGATCACCACCGCCATTGCCCCGCCGCTGGAAGAGCGCCAGGAACTGTTGATGATCACCGACCCGCTGGAGCGCCTGCGCCACGTGATCAACCTGCTGGCCAGGGAAGCGGACGTCCTGGAGCTGGAAGATGAAATTCATTCCCGCGCCCAGAGTGAAGTGGACCGCACCCAGCGCGAATATTATCTGCGCGAGCAGATGAAAGTCATCCAGACCGAGCTGGGCGAAGGCGACCCGTGGACCCGCGAGGTGATGGAACTGCGCAGCCGGGTCGAAGCCGCTGAACTGCCGGAAGAAGTCCAGATGCGCGCCCTGAAAGAGGTGGACCGCCTGGGCCAGATGCCCCCTATGTCGCCTGAGGTAGGGATCATCCGCACCTATATCGACTGGATTCTGGATCTGCCCTGGACGGTCGCGACCGAGGACAACCTGGATGTGAAGCACGCCGCAGATGTCCTCGAACGGGACCATTTCGGGCTGCCGCGTGCCAAGGAGCGCATCCTGGAGTACATTGCAGTGCGCAGCCTGAAGCCCAGGCAGCAGCGCCAGCCGATCCTGTGCTTCGTCGGCCCGCCAGGCACCGGCAAGACCTCGCTGGGACGCTCGATCGCTGAGGCCCTGGGACGTAAGTTCGTACGCCTTTCCCTGGGCGGCGTGCGCGATGAAGCCGAGATTCGCGGACACCGCCGGACGTACATCGGCGCCCTTCCCGGCCGTATTCTGCAGACCATGCGGCGCGCCGGTACAGTTAACCCACTCTTTATGCTCGACGAGATCGACAAGCTGGGCCAGGACTTTCGCGGCGACCCGGCTTCCGCACTGCTGGAAGTGCTCGACCCGGAGCAGAACTGCGCCTTTTCGGACCACTACCTGGAGCTGCCTTATGACCTCTCACAGGTCATGTTCGTCACCACTGCCAACACCACCAGCACCATTCCACCGGCGCTGCTCGACCGCATGGAGCTGATCGAGTTTCCGGGTTATATCGAAGAGGAAAAGCTGGAGATTTCACGCCGCTTCCTGATCCCGCGCCAGCTTGATGAGAACGGGCTTGAGGAAAACGAAGTGCGTTTTGCCGACCAGGCGGTGCTGCGCGTCATCCGTGAATACACCTACGAGGCCGGCGTGCGCAACCTGGAGCGTGAGATCGGACGCATTTGCCGTAAGGTTGCCCGTCTGAAGGCCGAGGGGAAGCGCTATCCGTCCTACATCAGCCCGGCAGCGGTTGAGCGCTTCCTGGGTCCGCCGCAGTTCTTCAACCTGGAGGCCGAGCGGCAGGATGAAACCGGCGTGGCAACCGCCGTCGCCTGGACGGAGACGGGCGGTGAGATTATGCCGGTTGAAGTACTGCTGATGGAAGGGAAAGGCAACCTGCAGATCACTGGACAGATCGGGAATGTGATGCAGGAATCGGCCCAGGCAGCCCTTTCGTATCTAAAATCACGCTCGCGCGACCTGGGACTCGATCCGGAGATCTACGACGAGACCGATATCCACATCCATGTCCCCGAAGGGGCTATTCCTAAAGACGGTCCCAGCGCGGGCATAACCATCTGCACAGCCCTGATCAGCGCCTTCACCAGACGTAAAGTGCGCAGCGAAGTGGGCATGACGGGAGAGATCACCCTGCGCGGTCGTGTCCTGCCGGTAGGTGGAGTGCGCGAGAAAGTGCTGGCCGCCCACCGGGCTGGCATCCGTACGGTGATTCTGCCCCGGCGCAATATGAAAGATCTGGTGGATGTGCCCAAACGGGCGCGCAGCGAGCTGAAAATCATTCCGGTCGATCACATCGACCAGGTGCTGGAGATCGCTCTGCACCCGCCGGAGGAAAAACCGAAGGCCAGCCGCAGGCGAAAAAAAGCGGCTGAAAAAACAACCGAAAAACCGGATGCATCCGTAACCACCGGAGATTCTGCAGCCGTCCAGCCGGGCGCGCAGGCCTGAAATCTCCGGCCTGACTCTGCAGCGTGTCGAACTCTACACACCATCCCCCAGCCGAAATTGCCTCCCTCCTGCAAGGAGGTATGGGACCCAGACTGCACTGGTTCCCGGAGGATGTGACTGTTTCACGTCTGGCTGCGGTGATGGTGGGAATGGCGAATTCTGCGGGGGGGAAGGTCCTGATCGGGATCACCCCCCGCAGCGGCTATATCCAGGGGGTGAGAGATCCGCAGCGCATGCTGGATCTCGTATTTCAGGCGGCGCTTTTGAGCGACCCGCCCCTGGTGCTGCCTGTTCCCCGCGTCCTGCCGGTGGGCGCCGTCTCCATTGTCGAAATTAATATCCCCCCTGGCCTGCCCCATGTTTACAGCCTCGAAGGTCGCTATCTGCAGCGCGAAGGGACTCAGACCAATCCGCTGCCTGCCCGTAAACTGCGACAGCTTCTGGTCGAACGCGGCCTGGTGCAGTTTGAAGCCCAGGTCCCTCCCGGTGCCTCTCTAGAAGACCTGAATATGGACAGGGTGTCCGCGTATGCGGAGGCCATTGGTTTCCCCGTCCAGTCGGAGCAGGACCTGATTGAACTGCTGGTGCGGCGCGGCTGCTTGAAGCGCACAGGAAAGCGCATTTATCCGACCTATGCTGCGATCCTACTCTTCGGCCGTTATCCCCAGCAGTGGCTGCCCAGCGCAACCATCCTGGCCGCCCGCTTTTCGGGGCAGACTTTTGCTGACCAGTTCGTCAAGGAAGAGATCGGGGGGACACTCCCGGAGCAGCTCCGCCGGGCGGAAGCCTTCGTGCGTGAGAACCTGCGCCGTGTGGTGCGCATGGTGGGTCTGACCCATGAAGAAACCACCGAAGTCCCTGTGGAAGCTGTGCGCGAGCTGCTGGTCAACGCTGTGGCGCACCGTGATTACAACCTGCAGGGCGACAGCGTGCATCTCAATCTGTTCGCCGGCCGCATCGAGGTGCACTCGCCCGGAGGCCTGCCTGGGCCGGTGAACCTGCAGAACCTGCTGGAGGCCCGCTTCTCGCGCAACGCTGTGATCGTGCAGATCCTCTCCGACCTGGGATTCGTTGAGCGCCTGGGCTACGGGCTGGACCGGGTGGTGACGGTGATGAAGCAGAACCACCTGCGACCGCCGCGCTTCGAGGAAGTGGCCGGCTCGTTCCGGGTGACCCTGTACGGGGAGGCGCTGCCGCCGCGCCAGGAAGTTGACCTGAGTGCTTATCAAGATCTCGATCTGAACCCGCGCCAGGAAGCCGCTCTGAGCTATCTCAGCCGGCACCGCCGCATTACCAACCGTGACTTCCAGGAGATGTGCCCCGATGTGCACCCCGAGACCCTGCGCCGGGACCTGGCGGACCTGGTGTCGCGCAATATTCTGATTAAGGTGGGGGATAAAAAGGCGACCTATTATGTGCTCAAGCAGCCTGCAGCTTAGACTGCGGCTGCAGCCTGTTCTGCGGCCCCTTTTGCTGCGAGAGCCTTTACCGGCCAGATCTTCAGTATAAAGTAAGCGCACTATCAGCGATAGATCACTGCAGGCCTTCGCAGATCCCAGATTCGAACTGGTTCCCTGGCAGCCGGTCCTGCGCCAGAATGTTTTAAAAGCGGCACAGCATTGTCTGGCATCGGACCTGATCCGCTTGGTGTACCTTTTTTTATCCCGGCAGCGTTGCCCGTAAAGCAGCCATATCCGCTGTGAGCGGTTAACAGCAGCGCGCGGCCGTGCACCCCTACCGGCCCCCGGTCAGGCAGGCCAGCCGGAGGCGTCGGCACGGATACGCTGCGTTCAATGTACCGCCTGCGGTTTGGATGTGTGAGCTGCGTTCAGCGGCTGCGGTGTACGAACGGCAGATAGCGCTGGTGGTCCAGAGGAGCGGCCTGGGGCTGGGCCTGCAGGCGGTACACCGCGCCGCCCAGGTCCACGACGTACAGCTCACCGGACTGGTCTTCGCCGAAGCTGGAAATGTTCAGATCCGTGTTGACCAGTGCCTGGCTCTGCCACCCGCCTGAGGTCTGCCGCAGCCCCCAGATCTGACCACTGCAGTAATCTCCCAGAAAATATATGCCCTGCAGCGCGGTCTGCGTCGGGCCGCGGTAGACGTAGCCGCCAGTCACTGCGCAGGTGCCCGCCTGGTGGGTGCGGTAGGTGAAGACCGGGAGTGTGTAATCATCCGGGTTGCAGGCGGTTTGAAAGCAGTCGAACCCTTCCATCCGGTCCCAGCCGTAGTTTTCTCCCCCAGGGCTGGAGGCCGGCTGAAAATCGACTTCCTCCCAGGTGCCCTGGCCCACGTCTCCGATGTACAGATCTCCCGTCTGGCGGTCAAATGAAAAGCGCCACGGGTTGCGCAGGCCGTAAGCCCAGATCTCGCCGCGCCGTTCGGCCTGTCCGGCAAAGGGGTTGCCGGGTGGGATCTGGTACCCGCTGTTCACGGATTCGGTGTCGATGCGCAGGATTTTCCCCAGCAGGGAGTTCAGATCCTGAGCATTATCGAACGGGTCTCCTCCCCCGCCGCCGTCGCCGGTGCTGATGTACAGGTAGCCATCGGGCCCAAAGGCGAGCTGGCCGCCGTTGTGGTTATCGTGCACCGGATGGTCCAGGCGCAGGATCAGCTCCTCGCTGTCCGGGTCGGCAGCATCGGGGTGATCCCCCAGTGAATAGCGCGCGACCCGGTTGTTTCCGCTGTTATCCGTGTAATAGATGTAGAAATAGCCTTTCTGGGCATACTGCGGCGGAAAGGCCAGCCCGAGCAGCCCCTGCTCCCCCGAGTCCTGCACCTTACCGGTGATGTCCAGAAATGGGGATGGCTGCAGGACGCCGTTTTTGAGGATGCGGATGCGCCCCGGTTTTTCTAGGATGAAGATGCGCCCGCTGTTATCGCCGGCGTGGGTCAGATAAACCGGGTCCTGCAGCCCGCCGGTCACAAGCTGCAGGGTGATTGCCGGCCAGGACTGCTGGGAATCCGGTGCGATCTTTGCCGTGCCGGGCGAAGCGGCCGTGGTCAGAAGCAGCATACCCAGCAGCAGCGCCAGTGTGCGAATGGTGCCTGTTTTCATCGCTGTCCCTCCTGATTGCGATTAATCGATATTGGTCTATGGAATTTCGATCACCTGCAGTTCCCCCTGTGGATAGCGGTTTCACATCACCGCAGCCTTATTTTGTGCCGGTTATCAGGCAATCTCCTCGATCAGCGCGTCGATGCGCCTCTCGGGAAGGGATAAGATCACACAGGAAGGCAGCCCCAGCCGCTTCCAGAGATCGAAGGGATCGACACCGCAGACCTGGGAGACGTACAGCGAAATCACGGTCCCGTGGGCGACGACGGCGGCGCTGTCTGCCGTGCCGCCCTTCAAGGCTTCATCCAGGGCTCTGGAAAAGCGCCCGGCGGCCTGTGCGGCGGTCTCCTCGCCGAAAACCAGCTCCTGCGGGCAGGAAAAAAAGCGCCGTACATGAGCCTCGAACTGCTCTTTTTCCATGTAGCGGATTGTCTGGCGCAGGTGTTCGTGCAGTCCGGGATGAAGGCACACAGGAACGGCAAGGGTCTCTGCTGCGATGCGCGCCGTTTCCGCTGCTTTGGGCTCCTGGCTGGAAAGGATCTCTTGAACCTGGTAAGGGACCAGGGCTGCTGCCAGCAGGCGCGCACGCCGCCGGCCCTCATCTGAAAGGTGCCACTGAGCAGCGGGTAGGCGGGGATCAATCTCGGGAAGGGAGTGCTTTACAAGGACCAGCCTCATGATGGCTTCACGGGCAGGAACGGTTCAGATGCTCCTCATAGGTCTGCGAGAAAGTATGCCGGCCAGTGCCGTCGCAGGCGGCGCGAAAATAATAATAAGGAGTATCTGCCGGGTAAGCCACGGCCTGCAGCGCCTGCAGCCCTGGATTGGCGATAGGCCCGGGCGGCAGGCCGGGGTTGGCGTAGGTGTTGTACGGGGAAGGGATCTGCAGGTCTTCGGCGCTCAGAGGGTTGGTCCACCAGGACTGCAGCCTGTCGTTGTAGCCCAGCGCGTACTGCACGGTCGGGTCGGAATCCAGCTTGATGCCGGCCGCCAGGCGGTTCAGGAATACCGAAGCGATGAGCGGCATTTCTTCATCGACCACGGCTTCGCGTTCGACGATCGAGGCCAGGGTGACGGCCTCATACAGAGTGAGCCCCTGACGTTCATAGCTGGCGCGCAGCGCTTCGCCCACCTGGGCTTCAAAATTGTCCAGCATCAGCCCGATCAACTGCTCCGGATCTGACTCGCGCGGCAGCCGGTATTCACCCGGGAGGAGAAAGCCCTCCAGGCTGCGCCCGGCCGGGATCTCAGCAGCCAGCGGGTGACCGGCCGGGGGAGCGCTCGCTGCTTGCAGAAATTCTTCCGGTGAGAACTCCAGCCCTGTGGTGGGCAGGCTGGCAGCAATTTCCTCCAGCCGCCAGCCGGACAGCACATGCACCGAGACCTCCCCGGGGGTGGGGTCCTGCAGGGCGGCGGCAATCTCCAGCGGCGTCATGCCCGGGCTGAGGGTGTACTCCCCGGCCTGTAAGGTGGTGTCAAGGCCGGAGTAAATCAGGTAACGGCGGAAAGCTTCCCCGTTTGTGATCAGCCCGTTTTCCTGCAGGCGCGACACGATCGAAAGCGGTGATTCACCAAGGGTAACTTCAAACGACTGCTCCTGCCCATAGGGATCCGCGGGCAGCGTCAGGTCGTTGGCCTGATAGAGCAGCAGTCCGGAGAGGTAAACGCGTTCTAGAGGATCCAGCCGGGCGGAAGGCTTGCCAAACAGGCGGGCGGCCTGGACCGGGATCAGGTAAGCAGCACCCAGAGCTGCTGCAGCCAGGATGCACAGCAGCGAGAGCACCAGCACAATTCCCGCCATGCACGAGACCGGCCGGCGTCTGGCCCTCCGGCCGCGAGGATGGGGCTGTTCGTTGATCAGTGAAGCTTCACTTGTATTCATCAGGTCTGGTTGTCTGTGTCCTTTAGTCGCTATCACGGTCGCGAGCATCCAGATAAGACTGCAGGATGACGGCTGCCGCCAGGTCATCCATGTGGCCGCGCCGCTTTTTGCGCGACACGCCCATGGCGAGGCGCGCCGCCCGGGCTTCCTGCGTGCTGCCGCTTTCATCCCAGAGTGCTACCGGCAGGTCGGTCAGTGTGCGGATCACCTCCGCAAGGCGCGCTGCCTTGCGGCTCTGCAGCGTCTCTTCGCCTTCGTCGTCCAGCGCTGTGCCGACGATAATCATCCCGGCACTGTGTTCTACCGCCAGCCGGACAATCGCCGCCGCGTCCTCCGCGCGCGAGACATGCTTGAGGACGGTGAGCGGGCTGGCGATGGTCGCAGTGGGGTCGCTGATGGCGATTCCCAGCCGTTTTTCTCCGGGGTCGACGGCCAGTATCCTCATGCACGCAAATCCATCGTGATTAAAGCCCGGCGCCGTCCACGTTCACCGAGATGCGGAACGGCAGCACCGGCAGGCGCGGCCACCAGCCGGGAGAGAGCCGGATCTGCGGGCTTTCCTCCAGGGGCAGGCTGGCCTGAATTTGCTGCAGCGCCTGGTCGCGACTCATGCCGACGGCCCGCTGTACGGCAAGAGTTTCGGGGATTTCGGCTCGAATTTGCCGGCTGGCGGTCATATTCCAGACAAAGTTATCCGCGCTGCTCCCGGGCAGCAGTTCGTTTTCGATCCGCAGTGTGTCTTCCAGCGCCCGGAAGCTTGCCGGCATGGTGGCGTCTAAAATGCTGTGCGCCAGCTCCTGCAGCGTCTCACCCGGGGCAGCCAGCGCCTGATAGGTTACCTGCAGCTTGAGGGCGGCGCGATCGCCTGGTTCGCCGGCTGCTGGTGTGTAGGCTTCTTCGAGGATGTCGACAACCATCAGAGAATCCTCCAGCAGCACATCCCCCGGCTGAGAGCTGGCCTGCAGCTCGGCCAGGGCCGTTTCACGCAGGCTGTCCAGCAGTTCTTCCTTCAGCTTCACCTGATCCGCCCGGCTGGGGGATGGTGTGGTGCGGTCGCGTCCGCCGCTGGTGGGGCTGGTGTTGGTCACGGTCAGGCGTGTGCCCAGCACCCCCTCGATGGCGGTAATCTGTTCGCTCTCCACGTTGCCGGAGGTCCCCAGGGTGATCGCCTGAACCGGCAGTAGCAGGGAAGCGCCTGGCCCGGCCGCGATCGTTGCAGCGCGTGTCACCGCGAAGCGCACCCCCGTCTCGGGGACGAGGACAACCGTCCCCTTGGGGATCTCTACCTCCTGGTCGGTCAGGTTGGTGAAGCGCACCCGGCCGGTGGCCGGCTCCACCGGGAAGGTGGTGGTGCCGCTGGCGGGTGCATCCAGGCGGCCTTCGACGGTGACCTCCACCCAGCGGGCAGGCACCAGGCCGGAGAGATTGATTTCTTCCAGATCGGGGTCCGCCTGCACCTGAAGGGAAACCTGCTGCATTCGGGTTTCGGGGACCAGCATGATCTCTGCATGGGGGACGAGCAGCGAGGCGATGGACAGCACCGCAAGCACGCCGAGCGTGAAGAAGATCAGGCGCTGCACAGGGGACAGGCTGGCGGGGCGGCTGCTGCGCACAGCCTGCTGCAGGGTCTTTAAGTCTTCTGTTCTTCCAGGACGGAATTCTTCGATGCGCTTGCGCAGCCGAGAGCCGCGCAAATTGCGGGGGACGCGCCAGTGGCTTTTCTGTGCCTTGCGCAGGCTGCCGTAGGTGGGGATCGCGAGCTGGCGTGCGTGGAAGCGCACATCAGGATCGTCCGTAACCAGGGCGAGCTGGGCGCCCAGCGACTGGCTGCGGCGGAGCAGGAGCTCCAGGTCCAGCCGGCGGGTTAAGATCCGGCCGCGCTCCGGCCACACCAGCAGGATGCGGCCGGCTTTGGCCCAGCCCATTTTGTCGCGAGCCGAGATGATATCGTCGTGAGGTTCCAACTGCAGGATCTGGGTCTTCATCCCTTACTCTGGTGCGCAGTCTGCCCGGGGGTCTTTAATCAGAGTGAAATCGAAGGGCTGCTGGTAGCTGGAAAAGTAACTGCCGTCCTCCAGCAGGCCGAAGTTTCCACCAAAATAATAATCGAAAATCAGGCGGAAAGAGTTCACCGGAGAAATATTCTCATAAAGCAAATCCTGCCCGCCTCGGGGTAGATAATAGGCGTTGAGAATGGCCATGCGCTTGCCCGGCGGCATATGGATGGCTCCATGGTCGGCCTGCAGCAGGATCACCGGCGGGGTGTCCGAATGCTCGATCAGAGTCTGCAGGATGGGGATGATCTCGCGGTTGAGGAACCGGATCTGCTGGCGGTAGCCCTCCAGGTCATCCTGGTCTGTAACTTCGAACTCTCCCTGCGCATTGAAAACAAAAGGCGGGTGCGGGCTGACCAGGTGTGCGAAGACGAATTTGGGCCCGCTTCGTTCCGGCATGCGCTTCAATTCATCCAGACCGTAGCGGATGCGCTCGTAATGAATCCGGGAGGGGTTCTCCAGGTCCTGCTGGATAAACTGGGGCAGCAGGGCAGTCGCGTCGATCAGCGCCAGGCCGGCGGTGGAGCGCAGGAAGAGCACCTCGAAATCGTTCATCCCTTCCAGCACCTGCAGCTCACCGTAAGGGTTCGAAGGGCGGGTGAGGAAGATGTCGGCGTCCTCCCATTCGGTGACTTTGAACCCTGTTTCGAAAGCGATCACTGTGTAACCCAGGCCTTCCAGCGCCTGGCGGGCCCGGTTGTGGCGTAAAAATTCGGCAACCCCGGCCCGTGAGGTCTGCCCGGGCTGGAACTCGGGGCTCAGGTCTGGCAGGTAAGTGAAGTTCAGGGAGGAGGTCAGCGAGAGCTGGGTCTGGGCGTAATTACTCTGGCTGCACGGGGCAATATAAAAACCCAGCTCACGCAGTTCGTCAAGGAACGGGCGGTTGTCCAGACCCAGGTCCTGGCGCAGGATATCGTCACGCGCGTAGGCGTCGAGCACGATGTAGTAGATATCGGGCGGGTTCTGCGGAAGCTGCAGTTCGAAAGGTGCCTGCTGGGCCTGGACGACCTGCGAGGCCTGCAGGCTGCGCAGCCCGAACAGCGCGATCTGCGCCAGGGGAAAGAGCAGGACCACGGCGCTGATGGTGTTCAGGCCCTGGGTAAGCCCCGACAGGTCGCGCCGCCGCAGCGCCCACCTGATCCCTGAAACGAACAGCAGCAGCCAGAGGGGCAGCAGAAAACGGTGCCGGCCGGGTGAAAACCCCAGCGGCTGCAGCGGCTCCAGAAAGGCATAGACATGCCCGTAGGTAAAGAAAAGCACCAGGATTACCGACGCCACCAGTGCGGCACGCAGACCGTCTTTCAGCAGCAGCCGGAGCAGGGCATACAGCAGCACGCCGGCCAGGAGTGACAGGACCAGCGCCCGCAGCGCCACCAGGGGGCGAATTTCTTCGATATTGTGACCCAGCAGGGCCAACACCGGATAAGCCGCAATCAGTAAGGGATGGAGCGGCAGGGATCGCAGGCGGTTAATCTTTTCTCTCCATCAGGTACAGGATGCGCTCAGAGTCTGAGATCTCCTCACGGCGGTGAATGGTGAAGCAGCGTGAAAAAGCCTGTTCAAACGGCTCGACGGCGTAATCGCCGAAGATGTCCTCGCGGGCAGCGAGGAGCTTCTGGACCTGCGAATCGCTTTTCGGGACGAACTCGATGATCAGCCACCGCCCCAGGTCTTTGAAGAAATCCGCCAGGCGGTCGAGCGGGACGTTGTTGGCAATGGCCAGATGGTGCACCAGCGCCAGGGCCAGCAGGGCGCCGGCCGGGCCGCGCCTCAGCAGCGAGCGGCGCTCCTGGTGGTGCCAGCCGAGGTCGGGGCTGGGGTTGGTGAGATCCATCAGCAGCGGCAGCAGGTTCTTCTCATTCTGCGCCCGGCACTCCCGGTAGTTCTTTTCGACTGCCCCGGGGTCAACATCAAAGGCCAGGGTAGGGATGCCCTGGTCGCTGGCCAGGCGGCTGAAGAAGCCGGTGTTGGCGCCCAGATCCCAGACGTTCTCCGGCCGGATGGCTTCCAGGAACTCCTGCACCAGCGCCTTCTTGTGCTCGATCCCGCGCTGCGTGTAGTTATGCTCCTCGTAATAATCCCCCCAGGCGGTCCCGGCTGGGGACCACTTCAGTCCGCGCACCCCGGCTTCCAGGCTGTCGATCAGGCCTTTCATCGCCGTGCTGCTGACCTGGCGTGCTGTGTCCACCCGCTGGCCGGCGTAGCGCTTCTGGGAGGCGGCGTGCAGGTAGATGTGCAGGAACAGGGGCAGGGAGAGGCGCGCTTTGAACGGCAGCCGCCCGGCTGCCAGGTCCAGGGGGATACCGTCGATGTTGGTGCGCAGGAGCTGCCCCAGGCGCACATCCCGGTAGGCCATCAGACTGAGGGGCGCCAGAAAGTGCTGGCAGAACTGGCGGTAGGCGGTCCAGGGGCGGCCCTCCTGGTAGACCTCGAAGGAAAGCGTGTCGATCAGGCAGAGGAGGCCCTGGAAGAACTGGATATTGTATGCGCTGCTGTCCTTCAGCGCCATGCCGTGTTCCAGGGCGGTCTTTTGAATCTGCAGGGTGGCAAGCGCGGCGTCCTGAAGCTGGCTGAAGCACCACTCGTAAGGATAAGAAATGAACGGGACCACCTGCGGCTGGATCACCTTGTAAGCCAGCCCGGCGTGGTACGGCTCGATATCCACTTCCTGGTGCGGCACCAGCAAACCCTGTTCCACCAGGCGCTCGTACAGGCCCGATTCCATCAACCGGTCGTAATCCGGCCGGTAGGACTGGTTGACCTGGCGGTACAGGACGCCGCCGGAGGTGAACAGAAAGCCGCTCGGATCTCGGAACGAGGAGCTTTCAGGGGCGCGCTGTTCCAGATGGATGTCTGCAGGCGTCATTCTTCTTGATCGTCTTTATTTCTTGAAAAGAGCGAGCGAAAGAAAGTCTGCACTCGCTGCCAGAAGGTTTTCAAAATGAACAGACCGCCGACCAGGGTGGCGATCAGGATCTGCAGGATGAAGCTGCCGGAGCCCGGATCCAGGTAGGCTTTCCCCTTCAGAAGAGGTCCGGCAAAAATAGCTGTTAGCAGCGGTAAAAAGACGGTAACGATCAGGTTCATGGTTTGAATTTGAACTCCTTTATGGTATCGACCACACAGGACTGCTGCGCTTCTGTCAGGCAATTATAGAACGGTAGACGCAAAAGGCGATCACTGATCTCCTCGGTTACCGGGCAGTCTCCCGGCTGGCCCCCAAATTTGCGGCCCATCGCAGACAGGTGCAGGGGTAAATAATGGAAAACGCTGAGGATTCCGTGATCCTTCAGGTGGGCAATCAGTGCCTGGCGGTATTCCAGGGAGGGCAGGATCAGGTAGAACATGTGGTAGGGCTGTTCACATTCCGGGGGGATAACCGGCAGCCGCACACCATTGGCCTCGGCCCACTCCCCCAGGCTGAGATGGTAATAGTCCCAGATGCGTTTGCGCGTGCACTGGATCTGCTCCCAGGCTTCGAACTGGGCGTACAGGTGGGCGGCGAGGATGTCTGAAGGCAGGTAGCTGGACCCGGTATCGACCCAGGTGTATTTGTCGACCTGGCCGCGGAAAAAGCGGCTGCGGTCCGTCCCCTTCTCGCGAATTATTTCGGCCCGCTCCCGGTATTGAGGGTCGTTGATCAGCAGGGCGCCGCCTTCGCCGCAGCTAAAGTTCTTGGTTTCGTGGAAGCTCTGCGTCGCCAGGCAGCCAAAGGTGCCCAGATAGCGGCCCTTGTATTTACCGAGCAGGCCGTGGGCGTTGTCTTCTACCACGGCGATACCCCGGCGGGCGGCAATTTCCAGGATGGTATCCATCTCACAGCCCACGCCGGCATAATGCACAGGGACCACCGCCCGGGTGCGCGGCGTGATCAACCGCTCCAGCTGCTGCTCGTCCAGGTTCAATGTGTCCGGGCGGATATCGGCGAAGACCGGCCGCGCGCCGCGCAGCACAAAGGCGTTCACGGTGGATACGAACGTAAACGATGGGACGATCACCTCGTCGCCGGGCTGGATATCGAGCAGAATGGCGGCCATCTCAAGAGCGTGGGTGCACGAAGTGGTCAGCAGCGCTTTCTGTACTCCGAAGGTCTCTTCCAGCCAGGCATGGCATTTCTTCGTGAACATTCCATCGCCGGAGATATGCCCGCTGGCGATCGCCTCGTTAATATACTGCAGTTCGCGGCCGGCCAGACAGGGCTGGTTGAAAGGGATTTTGTAAGCGGGCATTATGACTTCCTGACCTGAGGGATACAATCCGTCAGCCATTTGTGATACCAGATCCCGGTGGAGTGTGCTAGAAAACCACAGGACTGATACAGGCGCTGGGCGGGGATATTATGCGCCTGGGTGCTGACGAAGACCGGGCCGGCTGCGCGGGCGTGAAACCACTCCAGCACTGCGTTCACCAGCCGCTGCCCGACCTTCGCTCCCCGGTAGAACGACGCCACGCCGACCAGGCCGATGCGCGCTCCGGCGTCTCCGGCTGGCAAATGCGCCGTAATGAACCCGGCGATGCGGCCTTCTGCCTCGGCCACCGTCACGCAGTCGGCGTAGCCTTCCACGCTGCTGCGGATCCAGGTCTGGTAGAGCGCCTTTCCGGCCTCGGGCGGAAAGCGGTCATCGAAAAAGAAGCGTGTGCCGGTGAACAGCTGGCCGGCCAGGGCCTCCAGTTCCGGGATGTCGCCGGGCTGGGCAGGCCGCAGCAGCACGGACGGTAGATCACGGGCGGCCGGTCTGTCCACGCCCGGGGGATGCTGGTAGGTCAGGCGGACATCGACCAGGCGGAAACCCGACTGCTCCGCCAGGCGGATGGTGCGCGGATCGCCGGGATCAGCAAGCAAATATAAACAGTCGATCCGCTCCTGCTGGGCCCAATCCCCGATCTGCTCCAGGTCGCTCTCGTACAGGCGCTGAGCTTTAACACGGCCGATCCGGCAGCTAAAGAACCCGCTGTCCCAGGGCAGGAATTCACAGAGGCTAGCGCTCATGGATATCTTCTGCGGCGGGCTCGCAGGTTTCAACCTGCTCGCGCACCACGTAGGGAGGCTTTTCCATCAGACGAAAGTGCATGCGGGCGAGATACTCGCCGATAATGCCCAGGGCAAAGAGCTGTACGCCGGAGAATATGGCGATAGTCGATGCCAGGAAGGGGAAACCGGGCACAGCACCGCCCTGCAGCAGGTAGCGCCCGACCACATAAATCAACACCAGCACGCCGAACAGCGCGAAGCCGAAGCCCATCAGGCTGGCGATCTGCAGCGGCAGGATGGTGAAGCCGGTGACCATGTTGAGGGCGTGTACGATCAGCTTGCGCAGAGTGTAGTTTGACTGGCCCGCCTTGCGCTCATCGTGGCGTACCGGGATGGCGGTAAAGCGGTGAGTGCCCCAGGTGAGCAGCACGTCGATAGACACAAATGAGCTTTTATAACTCGCAAAAGCCGCCCGCACCGGCGTGCGGAAGGCCCGGAAGGCGCTCACGCTGCGGGCGGTCTGCACGCCCATGGTGCTCTGCAGCGCGATCTTGGTGAGCTGGGAAGCAAGGGTGCGCCACAGATTGTGCTGCTCGTGTTCCGGGGTGCCGTAGACCACGTCGTAGCCCTCTTCCAGCTTTGCCAGCAGCCGGGGGATCTCCTCCGGGGGATGCTGCAGGTCATCGTCCATGGTGACAATAATATCCCCCCGGGCGGCGCGGATCCCGCACAGCAGGGCATTGTGCTGGCCGAAGTTGCGCATCAGGTTGATAGCGGTGATCCAGGGGTAGTTCGCCTGCAGCCGGCGGATGACCTCCCAGCTCCCATCGCGGCTGCCGTCGTTCACCAGGATGACTTCGAAGTCGGGATTGATCTCCGGCAGGGTCTGCGAGAGGCGCTGCGCCAGGTCGGGCAGGATGGGCTCACTGTTGTAGACGGGGATGACGATTGACAGGCCGGTTTGGTGCTGCGTATCCATCAGAATTCACACCCCAGTTCCTGGTTAACTTTTTCCAGATAGCGATCCCGCTCTTCATCTGCCGGGGTTTCGTCTGCAATACGGTCCCAGGTGGTGCACAGATGGCGCACCATCCGCCCGGTCAGTCGGTTTGCTCGCAGGGTGAGTTCGTAGGCCTGGTCCCAGCGCCCGGTGTGGGCATAGCCTTCAATGAAGGGAGTCAGCTCGTGGCCGACCACCGGCGGATCGATACCGGGGCTGTCAATGGCTTGATCGCCCAGCGCGGCTACCTGCTGCCAGTCCTGCATCTGGCGGGCGAGATCGGCTTTCTGATAATAGTAACACCAGTTGTGTTCTGGCTCAGAACCGACTATCGATTCTGGAGGGCGTGCCGGCGGATCGGCCTGGGTCTGGATCACGTCGAGATTGGAGAGTTCCAGCGCCTCGCCCATGAAGCGGGGTTTTTGTGGAATGCGGGCGTCCGTGCGGGGGTCGACCACCTTGAAGCAGGCGGGCGGAAAATAATAGACCAGCAGGGCCTGGGAGGTCGACCCGCTGAAGGATGTCGCCCGGTAGGGCTGGTAGATATCCAGGTCCTTCTTCAGGTCCTCCAGGCGGATCCCCAGGCGGGCATCGATGGTGTAGAACAGGTAGGGCATCTCCCGGCTGTTGTTCTCGGGGGCGTAGGTCCAGTTGAGCGGCGCGGTGAGGGAGTTGTCGCTGAAGTAGGCAAAAGGCAGCTCGGCGGAGAGCAGGGTGGTCTGCGGGTCCAGGCCGGGCATGCGCCAGGTCATCTGCCAGAAAAAGTCTTTCTGGATGTTCCAGTCCATGCGGTAGCGGTTTGCCAGGTTGACATGGAACCCTACCGCCAGCGCCGTAATGACCGCCAGAACGGCTGTGAGCGCCCGCCGGGAACGCAGCACCAGCTCCAGCAGCCCGGCCAGCAGCAGGCTGGCTCCGAACATGAACGCCAGGGTGAAGCGGTCCCACGGGAAGTACAGCTCGATGGGCAGCCGGGTGACCCAGAAGGGGATGCCGCCCAGGAATAAGCTGAGAGTCCCCAGGCCCATCGCTTCCCAGGCCCACGGCCGGCGAGCGGACGTGCCCGGCTGGTCGCCGCTGCGCAGAAACCAGAAGTACAGACCGGTCAGCCCCAGCGCGGCCAGCGCAGCGAGGATTGCCAGGATTTTAAAGGCCGTGCTGGTGCCCTGCAGCCAGTACCCCGGCCAGATCAGCGCCCAGGCCTGCAGCGCTGCCTGAAATACGTCTGCGGCAGCCATGCGGCCGAATTCCAGTAAGCCGGGCAAAAAGCCGGAATCGAAGAACTCGTGCAGCTGCACTCTGCCGCGTGCCGTCTCCTGGATGAACAGGCGCCAGACCAGGAAGACGCCCAGCACGGCCAGGTAGGGCAGCCAGGCTGCCAGCGCAGCGCGCAGCCGGCGGCTGCGGTCGGGTTCCCGGTCGCGCAGTACGAGCCACAGCAGGACGGGCCTCAGGAACTCCAGTCCGAAGAAATATTCGACCGTAAAAATCGTGACCGATGCCAGCGCGATAGAGAGCAGGTAGCGCGGCCAGGAGAAGGAGCGCTCTGGGACGTCGCCCTGCCGGAAGGCGGCGGCCATTAAACCCAGCGAGAGCAGGAAAAAGGTCAGCAGCAGGAAGACGTGGCTGTAGGTGACCGCAATAAACTGCTGCTGAAAGCCGGGGTAAATGAGGAAGAGCAGCGCGGCCACCACAGCCATGCGCGGGCGCTGCGGCCAGATCTGACGCAGGGTCCACCACATCGCCAGGCTGGTGAACCAGCGGGCAGCCAGGCCGAAAAGCTGCCAGCTGAATGTGTGCTCGCCAAAAATGGGGGTGGTGAGCATGAACAACCGGCCCAGCAGCGGCCGGTCGATGGCATACACATCCGGATACCCGCCGGGCCCAAACAGGTGCAGGTACCAGATCGAAGGCCAGTCATCCCAGTAGAAACCTAACCAGGGGGTGAGCAGCCCAAAAGTGAGCAGACAGAGCAGCAGGAGAGCAACAGGGACGCTTCTCGTCTGGAAATGGAGATCCTTCATTAAGAATTACGGCTGATGAAATCCAGGGTATGGCATTCTTTGAATGCCAGCATTCTTCGAATGCCAGGATGCCCGGCAGGAAACCGGCTGCCGCAGGAACCTCCTGCATGCAGCCGGATCACAGCCGGTCATCACAATGATCTGGGCAAATGAGGTTTCTGGCCAGCGCTCTATGAGGCGAGCTTCTGCTCGACCCAGGGCTGCACACTGGCCAGGGCTTCGTCCAGTTTGCTGGCGTCGCGGCCCCCGGCCTGCGCCAGGGTGGGGCGCCCGCCTCCGCCGCCGCCCAGCGGCTGGGCGACGTACTTGACCAGCTCGCCGGCATGCAGCCCGCGCTTGACCAGGTCGTCGGTGACCGCGGCGATCAGCACCGGTTTGCCATCCGCGCTCAGGCTGGCCAGCACGGCGACCCCGCTGCCTACTTTCTGGCGGAAGCGGTCGGTCATGAGGCGCAGGGTATCCACGTCGGCCTCCGGAAGCACGGCGGTGAGCACAGGTGTGCCGTTCACCTGGGGCAGGTTCGCAAGCTGGCGTTCAAAATCGCCCGCCGCCAGCTCACTGCGCAGTTTGGCTTCCACTTTGTGGGCCTCGCTCAGCTCCTGCAGCAGGGCCTGGGCCTTTTCTGGGACCTCTTCGGGTGTGGTGGAGAGCACAGCGGCAGCCTTTTTCAGCGCTTTGAAGCGCCGCTGGACCAGCTCATAAGCACCACGGCCGGTGACGGCTTCGATGCGCCGGATACCGGCGGCCGCGCTGCTTTCGCTGGTGATCAGGAACAGCCCGATATCGCCGGTGGTTTCCACATGCGTGCCTCCACACAGCTCATAGGAGAAAGGTTCGCCCTCTCCGATGGCGATGGTGCGCACCGTCGAAGCATACTTCTCGCCGAACAGGGCCATGGCGCCTTCAGCGATTGCTTCCTGGAGCGGCTTGTAGGAGATCTTGAGCGCATAGTTGTTCAGGATGTTGGCGTTGACGCCGGCCTCGATCCTTTCGAGCTGCTCAGGCGTCAGGTGCTCGGCATGGGTGAAGTCGAAGCGCAGGCGGTCAGGAGCAACCAGCGACCCGGCCTGGCGGGCGTGCTCGCCAAGCACGGCCTGCAGCTCGGCGTGCAGCAGGTGGGTGGCGGTGTGATTGCGCCTGATATCCTGCCGGCGCTGGGCGTCCACCCGGGCGATGGCCAGATCGCCTACCCGGGGTTCGCCGCGCACCACGGTGCCCACATGGACGATGATCCCCGCGGCCGGTTTTCGCATCCCTTCGACGCGAATCTCCCAGCGCGGTTCAGCGACCGACACAATGCTGCCGGTGTCCGACACCTGCCCGCCGGATTCAACGTAGAACACGGCCCGGGGCAGCACGACTTCGACCGCGTCACCGGGCTGGACCTGCTGGTGAGACGCACCCCCGCTCACCAGGGCCAGCACTTCGGCCTCCACCTCAAGCTCGTGATACGGATCGTACTCCACGCCGCTGGCGTCCAGTTTGCCCTGCGCCTGCAGGTCTTCGAACACCTGCCGGTAGATATCCACATCCTCGCCCCCCAGCGGGCCGAAAGCCTCTCCAGCGCCAGAAGCCAGGCGGTGCTGTTCCATTGCCGCCCGGAAGCCGGCTTCGTCCACTTCCAGGTTATGCTCGCGGGCGATGTCGCGCGTGAGTTCGAGCGGCAGGCCGTAGGTGGCGTAAAGATCGAACGCCTGGTCTCCGGGCAGCACCGCTGTGGCATCACGGGCAGAGGTCTCACGCAGCTTCACCAGCAGGCTCTCCAGTTTGGCAACCCCGCTTTCCAGGGTGCGCTGGAAGCGCTCTTCCTCGCGCGTCAGGCTGCTCAGGATCGCGCTGCGGTTGCGCTGCAGCTCGGTATAGAAATCGCCGTAATTTTCAATTACACGCTCAGCGACGCGCGCCAGGAAGGGCTCTTTCAGCCCGATCATCCCACCGAAGCGCGCCGCGCGGCGGATGATCATGCGGCAGACGTAGTTGCGACCGGTGTTGCCGGGTACCACGCCGTCGGCGATCAGAAAGGCCGCAGCACGGGCGTGGTCGGCAATTACCCGGTAGGGGGTCAGGTTGGCATCCCGTTCCGCGTCGGTATGGCCGGTCATCTGCTGGACTTCCTGCATCAGGGGCAGCAGCAGGTCGGTCTTATAGTTTGAAACCACGCCCTGCAGAACGGACACGATGCGCTCGAAACCCATGCCGGTGTCGACATGTTTGGCAGCCAGCGGCTCCAGGGTGTTGGGGCCGGTGCGGTTATATTGAATGAAGACCAGATTCCACAGCTCCAGGAAGCGGCTGCAGTCGCCGTTGACCCGGCACACGTGCCCGGGCTCGTCCTTTTTGTCGCAGAATGCTTCACCCCGGTCGATGTGGATTTCGCTGCACGGGCCGCAGGGGCCGGTGTCGGCCATTTCCCAGAAGTTATCCTTACGGCCGAAGAAGAGGATGTGCGACGGGTCGATTCCGGGCTGCTCCCGCCAGTAGGCGGCCGCTTCTTCGTCCGTGGGGATTTCACCTTTCTCGTCACGGAAGCAGGTTGGGTAAAGGTTCTCTTTGGGAATGCCCCAGACTTCGGTCAGCAGCTCCCAGGCCCAGGCGATGGCTTCCTTTTTATAGTAGTCGCCAAAGGACCAGTTGCCGAGCATCTCGAAGAAGGTGTGGTGGGTGTCATCCCGGCCCACATCGTCCAGGTCGTTGTGCTTGCCGGCCACCCGCATGCACTTCTGCGAGTTGACGGCGCGTTTATACGGGCGTATATCGGTGCCCAGGAACACGTCTTTAAACTGCACCATCCCCGCGTTGGTGAACAGCAGGGTCTGATCCCCACCGGGCACCAGGGAGGAGGAGGGGACAAAGGTGTGCCCGCGCTGGGTAAAAAAGTCAATAAACTCCTGGCGGATCTGGTTGCCAGAAACCGGTTTTGATCGCATAAGGTTCACCGCTTGTTTTTCAGGATTCATGATCAGAATAAAGCCTCTCTTTTCTATCTACAACCTGTAAATTATACCAAGCAGGCGCCAGTGAATCTGCAATAACTGCGTCCCCCGCCAAACTGGGATATAATCCCCCAGACTTTGCATATTAAGATTGAGACGATCGCATGAATCGATATCTTTATTTTACGGTCTTCATGTCGGGCATGACCACCCTGGCCATGGAAATGACGGCCTCACGCCTGCTCGGCAGCACGTTTGGCACCAGCAACCTGGTCTGGGCGAGCATCATCGGTCTGATCCTGATCTACCTGACCGCTGGCTACTTCATCGGCGGGCGCTGGGCAGACCGCTCTCCATACCCGCGCACGATGTACACCATCCTGGCCTGGGGAGCTTTTACGGCCGGCCTGGTGCCGCTGGCAGCGCAGCCGGTCCTGCAGCTGGCCGCCGGAGCGTTTGACCAGCTTCAGGTGGGCATCCTGCTGGGGTCCTTCACCGCCGTGCTGGTCCTCTTCCTGGTGCCGGTGACCCTGCTGGGCACGATCTCCCCCTTTGCCATCCGTCTGGCAATCAGCAGCACCGAGAGGGCCGGCCAGGAATCGGGCAAAATCTACGCCATTTCCACGCTGGGCTCATTTATCGGCACCTTTTTGCCAGAGCTGGTGCTGATCCCGCTGCTGGGGACCCGCATGACCTTCCTGTTGTTCGGCGGGACGCTGCTGCTTGTCGCTCTGGCCGGGCTGTGGCTTTCCACCAGCCTGCGCAGCGCGCTGCAGCTGGTCTGGATGCCTGTAGTGCTGGCCGTGCTGGGATTGCTGATGGCAGGCCGGCCGATCAAATCCACAACCGGCCAGATTTATGAGACCGAATCGTCGTACAACTATATCCAGGTGATCGAGCAGGACGGCTACCGCCTGCTGCGCCTGAACGAAGGCCAGGGGATCCACTCGGCCTGGCACCCGACGCAGCTCGATTACTTCGGCCCCTGGGAGCAGTTCCTGGCGGCGCCTTTTTTTAACCCCTCGCCCTTCGATCCGGAAGATGTCGAGCGCATCGCCATCGTAGGTCTGGCGGCAGGCACGACTGCCCGTCAGGCGACGGAAGTGTACGGTCCGGTTCCGATCGACGGATACGAAATCGACCCTGAAATTATCGAGGTGGGCCGGCAGTTCTTCGAGATGAACCAGCCCAACCTGAAACCCATTGCGCAGGACGGTCGCTGGGGACTTGAGCACAGCCCCTACCGGTA
This sequence comes from Chloroflexota bacterium, assembly GCA_012516075.1. Taxonomy (GTDB): domain Bacteria; phylum Chloroflexota; class Anaerolineae; order Anaerolineales; family UBA4823; genus JAAYXE01. The sequence goes on from JAAYXE010000105.1 coordinate 24,431, forward strand.
CACCGTTATCGGCGTCGACGCTTACCGCCCGCCGTACATCCCCTGGCACATGACCACTCAGGAGTTCTTCCAGATTGTGTACGATCACCTGACGGATGAGGGGGTAATGGTGATCAACGTGGGCCGCGCCCCAGAAGACCGCAGCCTGATCGAGGCGCTGGTGGGAACTATCGAGACAGTTTTCCCCTCCATTTATGTGATGGATGTGCCGGGAACGTTTAACTCGATTATTTATGCCTCCCGGCAGCCGACACGGATCGAGAACCTGTACGAGAATCTCATCCGGCTGTACGACCGGCCGGACGTGCACCCGCTGCTGATCGCCTCCATTGAGCGGGTGGTGATCAACCAGCAGCCGCTTCCGGAGAGCGACGTTGTCTTTACAGACGATCATGCACCCATCGAGTGGATCACCAACCAGATGGTATTAAATTACGTCCTGTTTGGGGATATGGAGGACTTACAGGAATGAGCACCGAATCGGTTTCCGCCCGCCCTGCCGGCTCCGTTCTTTACCAGGCAGCGGCGTGGGTCGTCACACTGCTCGTACCGGTCGCCCTGGTGCTGACCGGTGTGCGCCTGATGATGAACGGCACCTTCCTGCGGATCGAGTACAACATGCCCGGTTTCCCGGCCGACCCGTACGGCTTCAGCACAGAAGATCGGCTGTACTGGTCCCAGATCGCCCTGGATTATCTGCTAAACGACGAAGGGATCGATTTTCTGGGCGATCTGCGCTTTGAGAACGGCGAGCCGGTCTACAACGAGCGCGAGCTGCGCCATATGGTAGACGTGAAAGTCACCGTGCAGGCTGCGCTGCGGGTGTGGATCGCCTCACTGGCCCTGCTGCTGTTGCTGGGTCTCTGGGCGCGCCTGGGCGGCTGGTGGCCGGCTTTTCTGCACGGACTGGGGCGCGGCGGCTGGCTGACCGTGTTGATGATCGCCTTCATCCTGCTCTTTGTCCTGCTGGCGTTCGGTGTGTTCTTCGTTGCCTTCCACAACGTGTTCTTCGCCCCGGGCACCTGGACGTTCCTGTGGAGCGATACGCTGATCCGCCTGTTCCCCGAGCGCTTCTGGCGCGATATTTTTATCTATGTGGGGTTGATCGCTTTGATCGGCGGGTTAGCACTGGGGTTCGGACTGCGCAGGCGCTCTTCCGCCGCGTAAGACGTGCTCGCCGGTCCGGGAGACTCTGTCTGCAGTTTGAACGCTTCCACGAGCTCGTTCAGCGAGCGGGTCAGCTCCACCACAGCATCGGCGGTCTGCAGCACTTCTTCCACTTCACGGCTGATCTCGGCAGCAGAAGCCGCCACCTGTGCGGCCGACTCGGTGTAGCGCCTGGAAAGGGCGGTGATTGTCTGCACGGACTGGTGCACCTCGCTGGAAGAGGCGGCGACCTGTTCTGCTGCGCTCATGTTCCCTTCCACAACGGTTGACATCGAACCCATCACCTGCACCAGTTCCTGGGCGGCGTTGAGCATGCTTTCGGCCGTTTCGCTGGCCTGGGATGCCTTGCGGGAAACCGAGTCGGAAGCCTGCAGAATCATCTCCAGCGCATCTCCCGCGGCAGACGCCATGCGGTAGCCGCTCTCGACCTCGCCGGTGCCGAGCTGCATGGCGGCTACGGCTTCTTCTACCGCAAGCTGGATCGAATGGATCAGTTCCGAAATCTCACGGGTCGATTTGGATGAGCGCTCGGCTAGTTTGCGCACTTCGCCAGCAACCACTGCGAACCCGCGTCCGTGCTCGCCGGCGCGCGCGGCCTCGATGGCAGCATTGAGCGCCAGCAGGTTGGTCTGCGCGGCAATCTCGTCGATGGTCTCGACAATCGCCCCGATCTGCTGAGAGCGTTCGCCCATCTCGTTGACCTTTTGTGCCGACACGCCCACTGCCGACCGGATCTGGTCCATGCCCTGCAGCGCTGCCTGGATGGTTTCGATCCCCGAGCGTGCGGCTTCCGCCGCCCGGCGTGATTCGGCCGCCACCTGACGGGCGCCGCCGGTCACCTGCTCCATGGTGTTGTGGATGCGGTGGGTGGTCTGGACGGCCTGTTCCACATACAGGGCTTCATCCTGTGCGCTGTGGGATACGCTCTGGATGGCCTCGGTGACTTCGGCTACGGCAGCTGCGGTGCGGGTCAGGGTTTCGTTCTGCTCGCTGGAGTTCGTCGCCATGGTCTGCACCTCGCCGCTGATCTGCAGGGTGGCAGGCCCGGCCGTTCCTACCGCCTGTGACAGGCTGCTCGCTGCCTGATCGAGCTCCAGCAGGCTGGCCGCCACGCTGCTGATCACGGTTTTCAGGTTTTCCGTCATGCGCACAAAAGCCGTGCCCAGGACGTCGTGCTCGGTTTTAGGCTGGTAGGTGACGGTCAGGTCGCGGGCTGCAACCTGCTGCATTTTCCCGGCCAGCACTTTGAATTCATCGAGCATGGCGTTGAATGAGCGGCCCAGGCTACCGAGCTCATCTTCGCGGTGCAGCGGCACCGGAGAGGACAGATCGCCGCTGGCTGACACATGGTCAACGGCATCAATCACCTGGTTCAGGTCGCGCACAATCGAACCGGTTGCGAACCAGGCGATAAAACCGGCCAGCAGCATCGACAACCCGCCGGTAAAGACCATTCCGCGCACCGTCTCGTTCACCTCGTTCAGGTCAAAGGCGGTGAGATCGCCGGCGGTCATGGCTGGCCCCAGCAGGCCGCCCGCCATGACCAGGATGATCGCCACAGAAACCACGCTGCACACCATCAGCATCAGCTTGGCGCCGATGGAAAACCTGCGGTACATGCGTGCCAGCCGCCAGAAGAATAAGAATCCCAGCGCTACGGCCAGGATGGTGGTCTCAGAAATGGTAATCTGGTATTCCGGGATCCGGATCGTGTCGATGATGGTGACCAGTCCACCGGCGCAGATGGCCAGAGAAACGCCTTTAATGCTGCTGCGGCGGTCCATCATCTGCCCGGCGATCAGCGCCAGCACCAGCCCGAGCACCGGACCGATGATCCAGCTGTTGCCCGGGTCTACCAGCAGCGTCCCCAGGATCACCCCAAACAGCGACCACTCGATCAGGAACGCACCCCGGTTGAGGTTGCCGCTGCGCACCGCCCTGCGGACATACACCATCAGGCCGGCAGCCGCGGCGCTGAGTACGGTCAGAATCAGGGCCTGGATAGGTTCGCCGCTGATCACCTCGTATACGCCATAAGCCATCAGGACAAACAGCACCACGGTGGTGATTCTCACCGTGCGCAGCCCCGCCTGGATCGCTGCATCCGGTCCATCTACCGGCGTTCGGTTATCCGGTATAACGCCCATGGAATACCTGCCCTTCATTGATCAATATTTGAAC
>JAAYXE010000106.1 GCA_012516075.1 Chloroflexota bacterium
CTCCCACCCAGAATTCATTCACGGTCGGCATGGAGTTCGGTAACACCTGGGTGATCGAGCCGGCCGAAGACGGTCCCGACCGGCTGGTGTTCCGCGCCCGGGTGTTCCCGGCCTGCCCGGTCACCATCCGCCGCGCATTTCAGTGGGACGGCGCCTACATGCGCCTGGTGGAAGAGGAATACTCCGTGGAGCCCGCGGCGACCACTCTGCATTTCTGCAGCCTGGTGGTGGATCATGCCGCACAGGTCTGGGGCCCGGGTCCGGCCGCGGACCTGGCGGCCGCGCTGCTCCCCCACTGGCCTCCGGAGGCAGACGAAAATGGGCGCGCCTTCCCGGCCGATGAGCAGGATGCCTGGCGCTTTCGCCTGGCCGTTTACTATGCCCTGGCCGGCAGTCGCCAGGCCGCAGTAGAGCACCTCAATCACCTGCGCACCAGCCCGGTGGTCCCGGGCAGCCGCTACCGTGTGCCAGCCGAAGAGTTCCTGGCCCTGTACGAAGCGCCGCAGGGTGTTTACCGCGCCTGCACGGCCATCTCTGCCTGCCGCGCAGCCAGTGCCTTGAGCCTGCTGCTGCAGAATAATTCCCGCTCCGCGGCGGAAACCATCCAGTATTTGCGTGATTCGGGGGTGGAAGTGATCGGGTCCAGTACGGTGGATTTTGACGGCGATGGCCAGGGAGAGCGCTGGTTCACCGTCAGGCACCGGCCGGGCGAAAAGCTGGAGCTGTGGATCCTGGCCCCCGGCCCTCTGGGGCTCGAGCCCCTGCTGGTTGGCCTGGTCGATTCGAGCGCCCCCACCTTCACCAATATCTCCCCGGAGGACCAGCCGCCGGTCATCTGGGTCGACTCGACCGCCGCCATCCATCTGCAGTACGACCCGGCTACCGGCGCGCCCTATCTGGTGAACTACCCACTGCGCTTCGAATGGCCTAACCGCTTTCTGCAGGGGCTGCAGGCTGCCCGGCAGGCGCTCATTTCAGGCATAGATCCTTCCCAGGTGCGCAGGGATCTGATCCGTTTACAAACGGATCCAGGCCTGCTCTGCGCGCCCTTCTGGACCTGCGATCCTTATCTATATTTGCTGGGGTTATCAAATGAGCTGGCCGGCAATGAGCGCGCCGCCGTCGACGCCTACCTGCAGCTGTGGTGGGATTATTCCCGCAGCCCTTACACCACCATGGCGCGCCTCAAGCTGGCCGGGGAGGCTGTGCTGCCCTCGGTCACCCCCACACCCGGTCCGTCGCCCACCGGGACGCGCACGCCAACGCTCACCGTCACGCCTACTCTGTCGGCTTATCCGTAGCTGCCGTTAAGAAGGGCGCTTGCCAGGCAGCTTCAGGGTGCCGGGGTTCTGGTCGGCATCACCGGGAGGAGTTCATCGGTGAAGACGACCTCCTCGAACCCCAGACCGCGGAACAATCGCTCCAGGTAAGCATGAGCGTTCTCCTGAGCCTGGCGCAGCACCTCGCCGTCCAGCGCCGCCTCTTCGATGGCGTCCTCCGCCGCCCGCCGGGCTGTGGTCTCCAGGTTCACATCTCCCCGCGTCAGCAGGCCGGTATTGCGATCATAGACATAGGACAGGTCGTTGTCCAGGTTGACCACGAAGATCTCAGGCTGGGGCATTTCCACAAACAACACCCCGTTCTCGTAACGGATGTCCTCTGGCTGCATCTTCGCCAGGTCAACCCCCGCGATCACCGTTCCGTGAGCGACAAAAATCAAACGGTCGCCGAACAGAAAACCCAGCCCTTCCTGGCCGGTTTCAGCGGTGATCACTTTTTCAACCACATACTGAATGGTCTCCAGCCGGGATAAAGCGTTCACCTGGCGCACAATAGTCACCGGGTCTGCGAAAACCGTCGGTGTGGGCATTAGAATCTGCGCCACCCGGGTGCTGATGATACCCGTCGTCTCCTGAACCGGGGATACTGTCTCACGGATGGTCTGGCGGATCACCCACACCAACCCAAACGCGGCGGCCGCGAAGATCACCAGGATGCCGATGATCAGAACCCAGAGTTTTTTCCCGTCTGTATCCATTCGCTTTCCTTTTATGCTGCGGGCTTGGATTTTGCTGCGAATATGAAGATGAATCAGTCAATACGATAGATCATTTTATAGATCGCCATCGCTCGATCCGGGAGTTCGTCAATATCCCACCCGTAGTTGTGCAGCAAATTCTTTTCCTGCAAATCGATGCGGATCTCATCAGGCGTCATGCCGGCATATTCGAAGGAATGCCTTTCCATTGTCCTCAGCGTATCTTCAGCCAGATATGCTTCGTAATCCTGATCGAACCTTGTTTTCATGATGCACCCCGTTTATGATCATCGACAGTTTTTTCTGGCTGCTGCTGGCCCATTTCTTCCGGCCAGAACGCATCATGAATTTTCCAGGCGCTAACCGGAAGGACTGTTACAAATTGATTATACTATGGCGGGATATCGAGAAATGTCGGTGGGATTACTGACCCTGCATCTGGAAATCCCCGGCTGCAGCTCATTAAAAGAAAAACGCAGCCGGTTGAAACCCCTGATTGTGCGCCTGCACCGCGAGTTTAACATCTCGGTTGCTGAGGTGGATCACCTCGACGCCTGGCAGGAGGCGGTGATCGCCTGCGCGCTGGTCAGCAACGATGCCGTCCACACACGGAACTCGCTGCGCAGGGTGGTCGCCTGGGTGGACGACAACTGGCCAGACCTGACGCTGATCGACGACCAACTGGAGATTTTTTAGCTCTTAAGGCAGCTCAATCTCATCAACGACAAGGAGATTGCATATGGACCTTCATTTACGGGGAAAACGCGCCCTGGTAACCGGGGCAAGCCGGGGACTGGGCTATGCCACCGCCCTGGGCCTGGCACGCGAGGGAACACGCCTGGCGATTAACAGCCGCAGCCCGGAGAGCATCGCCCAGGCTGCCAGCCAGATTCGCTCAGAGACGGCTGCCGAGGTCTTCGCCATCGCCGGAGACGTCTCCATCCCCGACCAGCCGGAAAAAGTGGTTGCCGAAGCCGTCCGCCTGCTCGGCGGCCTGGACATTCTGATCACGAACACCGGCGGCCCACCCTCCGGCAGTTTCGAATCCCTGGATGACCGGCAGTGGAGCCAGGCGGTCGAGCTGTCCCTGATGAGTCACGTGCGCCTGATTCGCTGTGCGCTGCCGTATCTCCGCCAGTCGGACGCTGCCAGTGTGCTCACCGTCACCTCCTATTCAGTGAAACAGCCCATCCCAAACCTGGTGCTCTCCAACAGCGTGCGTGCCGCCACCGTGGGGCTGACCAAAACCCTGGCCCTCGAACTGGGCGGAGATGGCATCCGCTTCAATTCCATCCTCCCGGCGTGGACGGAGACCCAGCGCGTAACTGAATTGATGCGCGCGCGTGCCGAAGCCAAAGGCACCAGCATCGAGGAGGAGATCCGCCTGCAGGCTCAGGAGAGTCCGTTCGGGCGCATGGCCAAACCCGAGGAGTTCGCCAACGCGGCCGTCTTCCTGGTTTCTCCGGCTGCATCATTCATCACAGGTGTGATGCTGTCCGTGGATGGGGGCATGTACAAAGGCACGCTGTGATGTCGAAGCGGATTGTCATTGCCTCTGAAAACCCGGTCAAAAAACAGGCCGCCCTGCTCGCCTTTCAAAAAATGTTCCCTGCTGCGGCGTTCGAGATCGTCTCTGTGAACGTCCCCTCTGGCGTCAGCCCCCAGCCGTACGGCGACGCAGAAACCCTGCAGGGCGCCGCAAACCGGGCGCAGCGTGCCTTCGAGCTGCGCCCTGATGCAGATTTCTGGGTCGGTATCGAGGGCGGGGTTCAGGAAGTCGATGGTGAGCTGGAAGCTTTCGCCTGGATCTATGTGCTGTCCCCCACCCACAGCGGGAAAAGCCGTACCGGCGCGTTCTACCTGCCCCCGGCGGTAGCCCGGCTGGTGCGCGCTGGCCATGAACTGGGGGAGGCTGATGATATCGTCTTCGGCCTGACCAACTCCAAACAGGAGAACGGCGCTATCGGTATCCTGACTGGCAACGTGGTTGACCGCACCGCGCTGTACGCGCAGGCCGTGGCGCTGGCTCTGGTGCCGTTTCGCAACCCTCAACTGTACCCGGCCGAAAGGGAAACCAGCACATGAACCTTCGGGAGCACGTCGAATTTCAGAACGGCCCGTTTACGATCAGCACCGATCCCGCCCGCCTGGACATCGATACCATCCATGTCTTTTTATCCACCCGGGCCTACTGGTCGCCTGACCTGCCCCGCCCGGTGCTGGAAAAAGCCGTCAGGAACTCCCTCTGCTTCGGTGTTTACGAGAATGGACGGCAGGCCGGTTTTGCGCGCGGGGTCACTGACCTGGCCACCTTCGCCTATATCTGCGACCTCTTTATCCTGGAAGAATATCGCGGAAAAGGCCTTTCGAAATGGCTGGTTTCCTGTATACTGGCCCATCCCGAGCTGCAGAACCTGCGCCGCTGGCTTCTGATCACCCGTGACGCTCACGGCCTGTACTCCCGCTTTGGTTTTACGCCTGCCGCCCGTCCCGAGAACGTGATGGAGATCGTCGACCTGGATATTTACCGCCGCCTGCAGCAGGGTCAGCACGGGACAGACGAGTAAACAGAGCCACATAACGATTACGGATAGAGCAGCCAGCGCTGGCTGCTCTGTTTTTTTACAGAATCTCGCCTTTTCAGACTGGACTCATCTCTTAATATTTGCTACAATAAAAGCGTGTTTCACTAATTGAAGGGGCGTTTTGAATAATGAAACGAGGGGAACCACTCAACCGCTCTGCCCAGCGTACGATCACAGTGCTTGAATATCTGGCCGCTGCCGATGGACCGCGTGACCTGGCCGTCATCAGCCGCGAACTGAAGATGAACAAAAGCACGGTCTACCGCTTTCTCACCACCCTGGCTGAAAACGGCTACGTCACCCAGCAGTCGCCGTCCGGGAAGTACACCCTGGGCTCCAAAGTGACATGGCTGGCCAGCAAATTCCTGGAGAAAAATCCGCTCACGAAAATATCCAGGCCCTACCTGGAGGAACTCTCACGCACGACGGGGGAAACCGTTCACCTGGCTGTGCTGGACCACAACGAAGTTTCCTACATCGATAAAGTCGATGGCCGGCAGGCGGTCTTGATGGCCTCCCGTATCGGCGCCCGAATGCCTGTGCACAGCACGGCGCTGGGCAAAGCGATCCTGTCCGGCCGTCCCGAGCAGGAATGGCAAAGGTATGTCGCCGAAGTGGGTCTGTTTCCGCGCACAGCCAACACCTTTACCGATCCCGACGCTTTTTATCAGGAACTTCACAAAGTCCGCCGCGAAATGTATGCGCTGGACGATGTCGAAAACGAGGAAGGCATCCGCTGCGTGGCCGCGCCGATAAAAGACGTCGCCGGGAATCACGTGGCTGCTGTTTCGATCAGCGGCTGGACTCTGACCATGACACTCGAGAGGGCCATCAGCCTGGCGCCCATCCTCATCGAAACCGCTGCGCAGATCTCCGCACAGCTGGGCTTTCATTCCCAGACGCAGGCAGACACAGCGGCAGCGCCGTCGACAGATGGGATTGGGTTGAGCACCAACCACCGCCAGAGAGGCGCCCCTGTTCCAAAGGCAAAAACTGGTGGCGATTAACATCGCCCTGCAGCGATCACGGGCAGCGTTTGATTCCGGCTGAAAGCCGGTTGGAATGATGATCAGGGTAGAAAGGAGGAAAACAGGAACAGTAAAACAAACCCTGCCGGTTCGGACTTTCTTTAGGTTCATGATACGAGGAGGAAAAGATCATGAAGAAAGACAGTTTGCGATGGCTCACCAGCCTGATATTGATCCTGGCTCTGGTGCTCACCGCCTGTGCATCGCCTGGACAGCCCACTCCCACGGAACCCGTCAGCGCGCCAACAGAAGCACCGGTTGAAGAACCAACCGAAATGCCCGAAGAAGAGGAGCCTACCGAGCCTCCGGCTGAAGAACCCACAGAACCCCCGGCGGAGACCGAGCCGGTACCCGAAACAGGTGAGGAAGAATTTGTCTCGATCAGCGCCGGTTGGGTGGGAGCCATCGACCAGCTGGGTTTGCCGGTCGCAGTTGAGCAGGGCTTTTTCGAAGAGCAGGGCCTCGATGTAGAGCTGGCGGGTCCCTTCCCCACCGGCGTGGACCTGCTGAACGCTCTGCAGGCCGGTGAGATCCAGTTCGGCCAGGTTGGCGTACCTGCGATTGGCGCCATCCTGCAGGGTATGGACCTGGTGATGCTCGGTAACTACACCGGCAGCGCTACACAGCGCGGCATCGATGAGACCATGGCGATGGTCGCTGCAGAGGGTTCCGGAATCGATCCCAACGACCTCTCCACCCTGCAGGGAAAGACCATCGGAGCAGCAGTAGGTTCCATCAGCCACCTTTATCTTCTGGGTGTGCTGGAAGGCGCCGGCATCTCACCCGATGATGTTGAAATTATCAACACTCCGCCGCCTGAAATGGCCGTGGCCCTGCAGACCGGCGGCGTGGATGCCATCTCGATCTGGGATCCCTGGCCGATCATCGCCCTCCACGATGTGGCCGGAAGCTATGAGGTCACCCGCGGCGGTGGTTACATCTCCTTCATTGGCTATATCGTAGCGGAGCGCAGTTGGGTGGAAGAGAACCCGGACGTTGTGGTTCGCTTCCTGACCGCCCGCGCCCAGGCCGACAAATGGATTCGTGATAATCCGGAAGAAGCGGCCGAAGTTGCCGTCCGCTGGCTGCCCGGCATGCGTCAGGAGATCGCCCTGGAGGCCATGGAGTTCAATATCCTGCAGCTGGACCCGCGCTTCTCAGCGTGCAACTATCTGGCCCTCGACAGCAGCCAGCAGCTGCTTGCCGACCTGGGGACCATCAGCGGCACCTTTAATGTCAGCGACCATTTCGAGCCGCAGTACATCAACCAGGTCGTCGCAGACAACCCGGATCTCTTCGCCGACCTTGACCCGGTGCCGGCCGGCGCAGAAATCACTGAAGGCTTCAGCTACGACGCCGAACAGGCCGCTCAGGTCTGCCAGTAAACCATTCTCGGGTGGAGGCGGGCCAACCCGTCTCCACCCCATTAATAGCAGCAGGTGGAAACCCGTTCATGAGAGCAGTTAAATCCGGCAGCTACCCTGGACATAAGCTGATCGACCAGACAGCCCAGACTCTCTGGTTTCTGGCGCCTTTTGGCATTCTCCTCCTGGTCTGGGCTGCCGCCGTTGCCATTTCAGGCGTTCCGGAGCGCATCTTCCCCTCCATCGGCGGGGTGCTCCAGGCTGCTGCCACAATGATTGCCGATGGCTCTCTGGTCGAGCACACCTGGGCCAGCATTCAACGCGTGGTGATCGGGTCGCTGATCGCCATGGCCCTCGGAGTGCCTTTTGGCATCGCCATGGGCATCAACCGCTATGTCGCCGGCTTCTTCACGCCCATCCTGCGCTTTTCCGTGTCTCTGGCCGGCATTGCCTGGATCCCACTGGCCACGCTGTGGTTTGGCTACGGCAGCGCAACCGTGATCTTTATCATCTTCAACGCCGTCTTCTTCTCTCTGGTTTACAGCACGGTGCTGGGTGTGAGCAGCATACCGCGCGAGTTTTACCGCGCAGCCGGCAGCCTGGGCGCCCGCCGCCTGCAGACCATTCTGGAGGTTGTGATCCCCGGCGCCATGCCCCAGATCGTCACCGGGCTGCGGGTAGGGCTCGGTTACGCCTGGCGCGGACTGTTCGCTGCCGAGATGATCGCCACCAATCTGGGACTGGGCTATCTGCTCTTCCTCTCGCGCGAATTTTACGAAACCAACAAGATTATCCTCTCTATGATCATCATCGGCATCCTGTGGTTGTTGATGGACCGTCTGCTGCTGGCCCCTCTGGAAGCGCGCACCATCCAGCGCTGGGGTATGATCAGGGAAGTGAAATAATGGCAGTCCGAGAAGCACATATCCGCCGCCCCATATGGGCCCTGCCTTTACTGCTGGGAAGGGCAGTCAGCAAATATTCCCTGGTGCGCAACCTGGGTCCATTTTTACCCATCCTCTTCCTGTGGTGGCTGGCCGTGCGGCTGGAAGTATTTCCCACCGCATTCTTCTCCGGCCCGGCCGAGGTCATCGCCTCGTTTGGAAACCTGATTTATAAGGGCATCCTGCCCGGCTATCTGGAGGATTCGCTCTACCGGCTGATCAGCGGCGTGTTTTACAGCCTGGTTGTCGGCATCCCGCTTGGTTTTTTGATCGGCCTGAACCGCACAGCCCGGCGCCTGGCCTGGCCGCTGCTGCTCTTTTTCCAGGCCATTGGCGATATCGCCTGGCTGCCCATCCTGATTATCTGGTTTGGCTTCAGCCTGACCACCGTCACCCTGGTGATCGTCTATACCGTGATCTTCCCCCTCATGGTCAACATTGTTGCCGGGATCGACGGTGTACCTGAGGACCTGATTCGCGCTGCCCGCAGCCTGGGCGCCAGCCGCTGGCAGGTGATCTGGGAAGTGATTGTCCCCGGTGCCCTGCCGGTCATCGTTACCGGCATCCGCACCGGTCTGGGCTACGGCTGGCGCGCCCTGATCGCAGCGGAAATCATCGTCGGCACCAGCGGCGTTGGCTTCATGATGTTTGACGCGCGCCGCTCGGCCCAGGTCACCGAAGTTTTTGTGGGCATGATCGTGCTGGGTGTGCTCTGGTACGCTACCGATGCACTCATTCTGGCTCCGCTGGAGCGCAGCACCATTGAACGTTGGGGGATGGTACACCGCCCCCAGGAAGCGGTATAACATGGCACTACTGGAAATCGAACACCTGTCGAAAAGCTATTTTGATGTCTACACCGGCGAGCAGGTGCTTGCCATCCGGGATGTATCTTTCGAGATCGAATCCGGAGAGTTCGTTGCCATCCTCGGTCCCAGCGGCTGCGGCAAGACCACCATCCTGAACATCATTGCCGGGTTTGTAAAACCTTCCAGCGGCAAGGTGCTGCTGCACGGCCGTGCGATTCAGGGCCCCGGGCCCGATCGCGGGGTGGTGTTCCAGAACTTTGCCCTTTTCCCTTGGAAGACGGTCATGGGGAATGTGACTTTCGGTCCGAAGATGCGCGGCATTCCCAGAGAAGAGCGCGAGCGCATTGCCCGGGAATACATCCATCTGGTGGGCCTGGAGGGGTTTGAAGAGCGCTACCCGCACGAACTCTCCGGCGGCATGCAGCAGCGCGTGGGTGTCGCACGAGTGCTGGCCAATCATCCCGAAGTCATGCTCATGGACGAGCCATTTGCCAGCATCGATGCCCAGACCCGTATGAAGCTTCAGGAAGACCTTACCCGCATCTGGGAAGAGCGCAAGCCAACCATCTTTTTTGTCACGCACGATGTCGAGGAAGCCATTTTCCTTTCCGACCGCGTGATCGTGCTCAGTTCCCGGCCCAGCGTGGTGACCGAAGTGGTGGACGTACAGATCTCGCGTCCTCGCAAGTGGAAGGATCTGGTCGGCAATGAGAGCTTCCACAAGCTGCGAAGGCACATCCTGTCCCTGCTGGGCGGCGTCCAGATCGATGAACAGCCGGAGGTAATCGGTGAGCCTGGTGCGTAGCTTCTTCGGCAGCACCGGCGGAAAAACCATCACAATTCTGCTGGTGCTCTGGCTGGCCTTTCAGGCCTGGACAGCGCTGACGGCTCCCGCCAAGCTCGCCCCGGAGCTTCATGACCTGCAGCCCGGCAGCCGGGTCGACCTGGCGGTGGAGCTCAACTTTCCACCGGAGCGCTTTCACATTCTGGAACTGCAGGAATACGGCCGGCTGGCCGGCGCCCGCGAGAACGTCGTCAATCTTCGCCGTGTCTCCGCCGAAGATGTGATGGAAATTGCCCGCATCTACTGGGTTAAGAGTGTGAGTTTAAGAGATTGAAATGGGCACAGGACTGCAGCACTTGCTGTGAACTGCGGTGCCCGTATCGAAACGCGTAAAGGAGCAGCAAATGACCACGCAAACCAGAATCCCAACCGATATCATCGAAGCATATCGCCAGATCACAACCGCATCTGTGGCCGATGCTCTCTGGGAGATGGGCATCTCCGGTCACATGTCTCACAAAATCAAACCCATCTTTCCCGCCAAAATCGTCGGGCCTGCGGTGACCGTCCGTGAAGAGCCGGCAGCCGAACGTGTTCCCCCCACCCATGCGCTGGAGATGATCGACCAGAGCGAGCCGGGCAGTGTGATCGTGATCTCCATCAACGCTTATAAAGATGTCGCCTGCTGGGGGGGGCTGATGACCGCTGGTGCCGTCGCCAACGGGCTGGAAGGCGCTGTGCTGGACGGCGGCGTGCGCGACGTTGAAGAAATCGAGCGTGATTTCAAATTCCCCGTCTTTTCGCGCAGCATTGTCCCCTCGACAACGGTGGGCCGCTTCCGCACCGTGGCCGCCAATGTCCCCGTTGTCGTCGGCGGTGTGACCGTCAACCCGGGCGATCTAATCGTTGGCGACCGCGACGGCGTCGTGGTGGTGCCTCTCGAACACGTGGAAGCCGTACTGCGCAGCGCACAGGACATCGAGGCTCGCGAAAAACAACAGACACGCCTGATTCTGGAGAGCAAATCGCTGCTCAAAGGCCTCGAAAAATACAAAAGGATATAGAGCAAGGAGGCTCCATGGCCCCAGACGTGGTCGCTTTGGGTGAACCCTTACTGGAATTCAATGCCACCACCCCGGGCACGCTACAGCAGGTGCGCGCCTATGAGGTCGGCTACGGCGGCGACACATCCAACTTCATCGTCGCCGCTGCCCGCATGGGCGCCAGCACCGGCTACCTGACTCGCCTGGGGGATGATGATTTCGGCCGCATTTTTCTCGATCTCTGGCAGGCAGAGGGGGTGGATACCAGCAAGGTGATCCTCGATCCGCTCCACCCGACCGGTATTTACTTTATCTCGCGCACCGGAAAGGTCCATTCCTTTACATACTACCGCACCCACTCCGCTGCCAGCTTCCTCGCGCCGCAGGACATCCCCCAGGAGTACATCTCCGCAGCCCGGGTGCTGCACACTTCCGGGATCTCCCAGGCGATCAGCAATTCCGCCTGCGACGCAGTTTTTCACGCCGTAGATATTGCCCGCCGTGCAGGGGTCAGGGTCTCTTATGATCCCAATGTGCGGCTCAAGCTGTGGAGCCCCGGGCGCGCCCGCTCGATCATCATCGAGACGATCCGCCAGGCGGATTTCATCTTTCCAAGTCTGGAAGACGCCCGGTTCATTACCGGCTACGAGCAGCCTGAAAAAATGGCCGAATTCTTCCTGGAGCTCGGTCCTCAGGTCGTTGCCCTCAAGCTGGGCGATCAGGGCGCTCTGCTCGCTACGCAGGACGGTTTCCTGCGCATCCCGCCCTACCGGGTGGAGCTGGTCGATGCGACCGGCGCCGGCGACACCTTCGACGGCGCCTTCATCGCCGCCTGGCTGCGGGGTTGTGATTATGCGGATTGTGCCCGCTTTGCAAACACCGCCGCGGCCCTCTCCACACAGGGCAAAGGCGCCGTCAACCCCATCCCACCATTCGCGGCAGTGGAAGCCGCACTCGCATCCGAATCATAAAGGGGCATCACCATGGCCAGAGTCGACCGCTTAACCGTATACCAGACCATGCTGACCTCCGGTCTGGTTCCTCTCTTCTACCATTCCGACCCGGACACCGCCGCACGTGTTCTTCATGCCTGCGTTGAGGGCGGCGCGCGCGTGCTGGAATTCACCAATCGCGGCGAACATGCCCTGGAAGTGTTCACAAAGCTGCGAGACATCGTGCAGCGCGAAGACCTGCCCATCCTGCTCGGTGTGGGAACGGTCCTCGACGCGCCGACCGCTGCGCTGTATATCGCCCACGGCGCGCAGTTTGTGGGCGGCCCCACCTTTAATAAATCCATCGCCCGCCTGTGCAACCGGCGGAAGATTGCTTACATCCCCGGCTGTGGGACGACCACTGAAATTTCAAATGCAGAAGAATGGGGGGTGGAAATTATCAAAGTGTTCCCCGGCCAGGGTCTTGGAGGTCCGGGGTTCATCCGCGATCTGCTGGGGCCGCTTCCCTGGGCAAAACTGATGCCGTCAGGCGGTGTCGAACCCCGGCAGGAGAACATCCAGAGCTGGATCCAGGCCGGGGCGGCCTGTGTGGCGATGGGCAGCCAGTTGATCCGCAAAGACTATCTGGCCGAACAGAACTACCAGTCCATCGCGCGCACCGTGCAGCAGGTGCTGCAGTGGATCCAGGAGGCCCGCACGTAGTAAGAGTATTTATTAACTGAAACGAAAGAAGGGAGGCTGGTCATGCATGTTTTCTACCATCTTCCCTTCTTTCGTTTACTGTACCCGCAGTAAAACCCGGCCTTCAGCCCAGAGGTCTTCCAGACGGTAATATTCCCGCCGGTCGGGCGAAAACAGGTGCATGATCAAATTGCCGAAGTCCACCAGCACCCAGCCGTCCCGGGAATCGCCTTCAACGCGGCCTTTCAGGTGAAAGTCATTCCGCACTGCTTCGACTGCCCCATCGGCCAGTGCCTGCAGCATGCGGTCGCTGGTGCCGGTGCAGATGATGAAGTAATCGGCGAAGTCGCTAATTTCATGGATATCCAGCAGGACGATGTCTTCCCCCTTTTTATCCTCCAGCACATTCACGATAGCTCGTGCAAGTTCTAATGTATCCAGAAGTCACCTCTCCTTGTCTATAGAAATGAAATACAGGCGTCTGGCCTGATGTGGAATCACATGGCAGAAACCTGTATAGATTATAAACGAGAAGTCAGAGCTGTTCTTTTTCGTTCCGCTGAAAAACAGTCGATGCCAGACATGTGTAGACCGAACCCTGAGGGCGCAGGTCGCTGCGGTACAGGTTGACGGCGTCCACGCGCGTTACGCCCAGAAAGCCTACCTTCACGGATGCCAGCACCTCGCCGATGCGGTGCGAGTCAGCCGGGGTGGCATTGCGTGATGCCCGCCCCAGAGTCAGGTGTGGGGAGAACTCCCGTTCTTCACGGGCATAACCCAGCCGGGCCGTTTCCGTATCAATGCTGCGCTGCAGGGCCTTCAACTCGGGCGGCGCCTTCACCCCCGCCCAGATCACGCGCGGCCGGCGCAGGGAGGGAAAGGCGCCCAGTTCACCAACGCTGATCTCAAACGGCGAGCAGTTTCTTCCCACCTTTTCCAGGATCTCTTTGATGCGCTCGACGTTGGCCTCAGAGACATCCCCCAGAAATTTCAGCGTCAGGTGCATATTTTCCACAGGTACCCAGCGCACCGGTACATCCTCGAGCCGGTCCTTCAACTGCTGGGTGACCCCCTGCAGGCGGTGCAGTATTTCGGGTGAAATACTGATTGCGATAAAGGCCCGTATCACGCCCATCCTTCACCTACACTGTTGAACGTTTAATCACCTCTTCGACCGCATCTTTCAAATCTGTGTAAGAAACCGGTTTGGTCAGGTAAACAGAGGCGCCCAGTTCCAATCCGTATCGCACGTCCGAAGGCAGGCTCTTGGCAGACACCACGATAACAGGCACTTCCGCTACTTCAGGGTTGCTGCGGATCTGACGGATCACGTCCAGGCCTGAAAGATCAGGCATCATAATGTCCAGCACAACGGCATCAGGTTTCTCTTTTGTGATCAGGTTGATAGCCGGGCTGCCCCCATAGGATTTGATCACGCGATACCCGCTGAGGCGCATCATTTCGGCGAACATCTCGGCGGTATCCGGTTCATCCTCGACGACAACAATCGTCTTTAAATGGGAAGACATATAGATAGAGCCTCCATTGAAAATTCCCCAGCTTCAGATGCCAGACAACTCTGACCTGCATCTATGAAAACAGGTTTTCTGATCTGTTTGATATCTTTAGAATTTATCCTGACAATAGCACAAGAAGTTTAGAATGGCAAGAGGACAATGGCACTAAACCCTGCCGGTTTACCGTCAATACGACGTCCCCTGCAGCTCCCGTTCGTAGTCCTCGGGTGTATCCAGGTCTTTCAGGATCGAAGGTGTATCCACTTCGACATATTCGATCTGAGCTGCATGGCGGTTGAGGAAATCTCGCAGGGTTTGTCCGGCTTGCATTGCCAGCAGGGCCGGCCACAGGCTGGCCTGCACCAGCCAGGGATGCCCGCGGCGCATGCGGTAGCTGGGCACGACCAGGGGTGCATGGCTCTCCCGGTACGCGGCGATTACGGCCCGGACGACCTGCGCCTGGATCTGCGGCTGGTCGCCCAGCACCACCAGTGCGGCATCAACCCCCAAAGGCAGCGCGTTCAGCCCCACCTGCAGTGAGAGGATCATTTGATCCTCCCGGTAGCGCGGGTTGAAGGCTGTCTGAACGCAGGTACCTGCCAGGGCGGCTTCCACCTGTTCCCGGTCGCCTCCGGTTACCGCAACCACCGCCTCTATCCCGGCTGCGCACAGCACCACAGCCACCTGCCCGATCACCGTCGTACCCTGCCAGGGCAGCACCATCTTGGGCCTGCCCATGCGCTTCGATTCTCCCGCCGCCAGGATCACCGCTCCGATCATGCTGCGTCGCTCTCCAGCAGGCGCTGGTAGTCCTGCTCGGTATCCACATCCAGCAGTATGCTGGCGTCGTGCCAGGGCAGCCATTCGGGCCGGTAGCGGGCGAACAGGCTGCGCCCGCCTGTCTCTCCGCTGAGCTGCTGCAGCTCTCCAAAGGTGACCCGGTCAAACAGGACCGGGTTGGCCCGCCGCCCGTCTGCCAGGGGCGCCGTCAGCGGCGCCAGGGTCCTGCTGTGCAGTTCTACCAGGCTGCGTACCAGCGCTGCCGGGATCTGCGGCTGGTCGCTGAGCAGGTATACCGCCGCGCCGCACTCGGGCGGCAGGGAGCGCGCACCGGTCGCGACTGAACTGCCCTGCCCGCTTTCCCAATCCGGGTTGTGCACAAACTGGACCGGCAGATCACTCAGGGCCTGCTGCACCTCATCAGCTGCCGCGCCGGTGACCACAATGACGGGCGCCAGGCCCGCCTCGAGCGCAGTGCGTGCTACAGCGCGCACAAAAGGCTCTCCTTTCCATTCCAGGAGCTGTTTTGGTTTTCCAAGCCGGCTGGCCCCCCCCGCCGCCAGGATGATCCCGGCAGCCGGTTCATAAACGGCCAGCGCTTCCTCGTCGGGAGCAGTTCCCTGCAGCCGGCTCACCACCGCGGCTGAATAGGGGGGCACCAGCCGCCGTGCCAGGTTCGCCCCTGCGGCCTGCAGTTCATGGGTATCCGCCTGGTTCAACAGCAGGATGCGCCGGGCGGCATCCGGGATTCCCTTTAACCCGCCCTCAGGGCTGGCAAGCACGCTGCTTAACGCACCCACGGTGATTGCCGCCTGCAGATCAATACCACTCAGGGCAGCGAAGCGTTCCGGCCGGTGCACCCACGCGGCATCCAGCGGCCGCCCCAGTCCAGTAAGCCCGGCGACCACTACCACCTGGTTGACCCAGGCCGGGACAGCCGGCTCGTGTTCACCCGGAGCTTTCAGCGGCAGGCGTCTCGATCCATCCGCCTCCAACAGCAGTGGTAACTGATGTTCGCGGGTCAGTTCGTTCACAACGTCAAGCGCTGCGGGGGCCAGCCCGCTCGTGCGCTCGTCCGCCCCCGGCGGACCGGTAAGCAGCAGCACCTCCCCACTTCGCGGCGGCTGCACGTGCTTCAAATCGGCAGGGGAATGAATGACCATATGCCGGTCGGCCTGCTGCAGCTGCTCCACAGCCAGGTGGGTGGAAGCGGTCAGCAGCACGCCGCGTTCCCGGGCCAGCTCGCGACCCAGTCGAAACAGCGCTGTGCTCTTCCCACCCGCGCCGGTCAGCGCCGTGCACGGGGGCGGATACCGCTGGGCCGGACCCGGGCCAGTCAGTCGCAGGGCGTTTACCAGGCGCATTGCATTACCATAGATGTTCTCGAATGTCCGGCCGCGCCAGGATGGCTTCCATCACGCCGCCGCCCACGGCCAGAGACTTATCAGAAATCAGATAGCAGTAGCGTGGATCGCTGCGCGGGTCCACATCGCCAATCTTCATCCCGCGCTGCACCGGGATTCCGGGGTGCAGCAGCCCGCGCAGCACCCCGGCAAACGGCGCACGCACCACGGCGCCGTTTACCTGCGCCACAGGCTGCCCGGCCTCCAGACGGTCGGCAATCTGGGCCAGGGCGACCATCGTGCCGTCGACTGGCGCTCGCAGCACACGCTCCGCGCCGTAATCGGCTACCCGCTCCGGGATACCGGTATCGGCTTCGGCACTGCCTTCCCAGATCACCCGCCCCAGGCGGTGCCCGCGGTTGGTCTCAATCACCGCGTGGCAGTCTTTTCCAGCGCTAAAGCCGGGGCCCAATCCGATCACCAGCGGGGCCGCGTCGATCCCGGTTTCCGGCGGCTGTTTGCGCATGCGCCCGTCGACCAGAACCAGCGCCGGTGGCAGCGGGCTGTTTGCGCGCTTCAAATTTTCCAGCGTCTCCGCTGCTGGATCGACCACCACCGCGATATCACCCTGATCCAGCACCTGCTTAATGCCTTCCAGATCCTTCGCCAGACAGGCGCGCACTTCCTCCACCCGCGTCTCGCCGGTAAACACTGCTTCCGCAAATGAGACGGACCGCCGCACCACCAGAGGCTGGGGAAGTTCGCAGATGATAACTTTCAGACCTGCCCGGTGCAGCCGCAGGGCCGCGCCGCTGGCCAGATCTCCACCGCCCCGTAAGAGCACAATTGCCATGATGCTACCCTGTGTTCCGCAGCCCGGAAGCGATCCCGTTGATCGTGATCACTATCACCTGGCGGTAAGCCTCCGCCTGCGGTCCTTCCTGGTCGGGTAAAGCCCGCAGCCGGCGCAGCATCTCGACCTGGATGTAGTTCAACGGGTCTACATAGGGGTTGCGCAGGATCACCGAGCGCTGGATGACCGGCTCGCCGTCCATTAACTGCGCATGGCCAGTGATCCGCAGCAGCGCTTCCCGGGTGCGCTCGTACTCGTCCCGGACGCGCCCGAAGAACTGTTTCGCCAGTCCCTGATCCGGAACCAGCCCGGCATACAGCTCAGCGATGCCCATATCGGCCTTGATCAACGACATTTCGGCGTTCTCCAGCACGGCCCGGAAAAACGGCCACCCGGCATACATTTCTTTTAACAGCTCCTGGGGCACCTCGTCTGCGCCAGACAGTCCGGTCCCCAGACCATACCACCCCGGCAGGTTAAACCGTGACTGCATCCAGGAAAAAACCCAGGGGATGGCGCGGATATGCGTGAACGCGTCGTCTCCGGATTTGCGCGCCGCCGGCCGCGAGCCGATCGACAGCCGCCGTATTTCATCAATGGGGGTGGCAGCCCGCCAGAAGTCCAGGAACCCCGGGGTCTCATACACCAGACTGCGGTACTCCCGGTGAGAAGCATGCGCCATCGCTGTCATGGCCCGGCGCCATTCCGCGGGGATCGAAGCCGGTCCGGCACCCTTTTCCTTTCCATCCCCCTCCACAGGGTCCGCAGCCGAGGAGAGCAGCACGGCGTGTACGATTTGTTCCAGGTGCCGGTGGGCAAGGTGTACGTTGGCGTAGCGCGAGCTGATGATCTCTCCCTGTTCCGTCAGCCGGAAGCGTCCCCGGATGGTTCCCGGCGGCTGGGCACGGATGGCGCGGTTGGCCGGCCCGCCCCCGCGCGCCACGGTTCCGCCGCGACCGTGGAACAGCGTCAGCGCCACCCCGTGCTCCTGGCACACGCGCGTGATCTGCTCCTGAGCCCGGTACAGTGCCCAGTTCGCCGCCAGGTAACCGCCGTCTTTATTGCTGTCCGAATATCCGATCATGACCATTTGCTCGTTGCCGCAGGTCTGCAGGTGCTTACGATAAACCGGATGGGTGAAGCAGTCGGCCAGGATGCGCGGCGCAGCTTCGAGATCGTCCAGAGTTTCAAAGAGCGGCACGATCTGCATCCCATCTGCGCACCCGGTCCAGGATGCCAGCAGCAGCACCACCAGCAGGTCCGCCGTGCAGTGGGTCATCGAGATCACGAACGGTCCCAGCAGTTCCGGGCCGTAGACGGATCGGGTGCGGTCAATTAACTGGAACAGCGCCCAGGTCTCGGCAGTCTCCGGGGTGACGCCCGCATGGGGTGCCAGGCGGGGAGCTGGCTTAGCCAGCAGTTCCTCCAGCACACGCAGCCGCTCGTCCGGAGCTGCAGCTTCGAAGTTCGGATGAACGCCCAGCGCGCGCACGATTTCTCCCAGCGCCGCGTTCAATCGCGTCGAGTCTTCGCGAATGTCCAGTCGGGCGGAGTGCAGTCCGAACGCCTCGAGCTGGCGTTCAACCTCCAGCGGGCGGGTATTCGCCAGGGCTGGAGGAATCGCTTCCCGGATCCACCGCAGCGGCCGCAGAAAATCATCCACCTGAACGCGCGCATGGTGCGGCTCTCTCGAAAGCAGATGCCGCTTCATATCGTCCCGTGAGGCCTCGGCCAGGTCTGAAGCCATCAGCGACAGCGCCAGCCGGAACGGTTCGTTCCCGTAGCGGTGCTCCAGATACGCCACATGCCCGGGCAGCGGTCTTCGGCTCTCGAACCAGGTGATCAGCTCCCTGGGGGGTTGGACGCGCCGTTCGCTCATACTCAACCGCCGCGCCAGGTCGGTAAATGCCACGCGGTGCTTTTCCACCGCCAGGCCGCGGTGCAGCCGCAGGGTCTCTGCCGTTACCTCGGTAGTCACGTTGGGGTTCCCGTCCCGGTCGCCCCCGATCCAGGAGGCCAGCCGCAGCCAGCCTGGCCTCGCCGCCAGCCCCGGATAATAACGCTGCAGCGCTTTATCCAGATCCTCGTAGATCTGGGGCACGGCCGCCCAGAAGACCTCGTCGATGAAGTACAGCCCTGTGCGCACCTCGTCGGTGACCGCCGGTTGAATCGTCCGGGCGCGTTCGGTCAGCCAGAAGGCCGTTATTTCTGCGTGCAGGTCCTTTTGGTACCGCTCCTGTTCGACCGGGGTTAGATCAAAGCGCTCAACGTCGTAAAGGATCTGCGCGATGCGCTGCATTTTGGAGAGAATGGTGCGCCGTTTGGCTTCCGTGGGATGGGCGGTCAGCACCAGCTCAATGGACAGGTTCTGCAGCAGCTGCTCCATCTGTGCGGCGGTCACTCCCCGCTCGTGCAGGATCTGCACCGCCTCCTCGATGGAATCGTGCACTGGCCGGGGATAATTCTCCGCCGCCTGGCGGCGAATCATGCTCACCCGGTAGCTCTCTTCCGCCAGGTTGACCAGATCGAAGTACAGGGTGAAAGCAGCCGCCACAGCGCGTGCCTCTTCTGTCGAAAGCGCCGACACTTCCTTTGCGAGTGCTGCAGCCGCGTACTCAGAGCCCGCCCGGCGGTCTTTGGCAAGCTGGCGTATGCGCTCTTCAAGCGCGAAGATTTCGGGAGATTCCTGCTCGGAGAGAACCTGTCCCAGGCTGTCCCCCAGCCAGTGGATCGTCTTCGATAGGTCCATTCTCTACCTGCGCGACCGTACCCGTATCCCCCATCCGGGTTTGCAGAAGCAGCCTGTTCATGCGGCCGCACGAACAGGCTGCTCCCGGTGATCATTTCCGAGAAAACTAAACAGAGATTTTCCCCAGGCCTGCCAGCACCCGCTCTGGCGTCAGGGGGAACCGGTTGAACCACACGCCGGTGGCATCCTGCACCGCCGCGATGACTGCCGGCGCCAGCGGCAGGAAGGGCATTTCGGCCATGCCGCGTGCCCCCCACGGCCCGATCGGATCGGGGTATTCCAGGATGAGCGACTGCACGCGCTCCGGGACATCCAGCACAGTTGGGATGAGATACGTGGAAAAGTGCTGGGTTTTCACATACCCGCCTTCCTGGACAAAATTCTCCAGAATTGCATAACCGGCCGCCTGCACCACGGCCCCCTCGATCTGCCCCTGCACCTGCTGGGGGTTCACCGCTCTGCCGACATCGTCCGCAGAGATGACATCCAGGATGCGCACATGCCCGGTCTCAGTGTCCACTTCCACGACCACAGCCTGTGCCACGTAGCCATAGGCGAAGTTCGGTTCCGACTTTCCGGTCTCCGGGTCATACGGTGTCGTGCGCGGCGGCACATATTTATATTCGGCAGTGGCCGGGCGTTCTTCGTTGCGCCATTTTTCCAGCGCGGCCTGGGCTGCGCCGCGAATGGCATTGCCGGCCATGAAGGTCATGCGCGATGCCGACGCGCTGCCCGAGTTTCCGGTATAGGCAGTATCCGAAACGATCAGCTCCACACATTCAACCGGAACCCCAACTGCTTCGGCAGCCATCTGCGCGAAGACCGTGTGGGCGCCCTGCCCCACATCTGCGCCGGCATGATGCACCACCACGCGCTCGATCTCCGCTTTGCCGTGCAGTTCAACCGTTGCATAGCAGTGTTCCGGCGCGCCAAAGGAAAAGCCCACATTCTTAAACGCGCAGGCAAAACCGATCCCGCGCTTTACAGCCGGGTTGCTCGAGGGCTCAATTCCGAAAGCCCTGAACTTTTCATCACCGCTGGGAGCAATCCAACCATTGTCGCTCTTGCGCCAGCCGGCCGCTTCGGCGCACTTTTCGATCACCTGCGGCATGCTCACACCTTTGGGCAGCGGGGTGCCGACGGAAAGCAGCGACCCTTCGCGCAGCACGTTGCGCATACGGATTTCCACCCGGTCGATGCCCAGCGCATCGGCCAGCCGGTCCATCTGCACCTCGGCCGCAAAAGCACCCTGCGGGCCGCCAAAGCCGCGGAAGGCGCCGCCCGGGATATTGTTCGTATACACGGCATACGAGTCGACTTTGACGTTGGGGATCTCATACGGACCGGTGCACATCAGGGTGGCGTTGCCCAGCACCTTGGGCGAGGTATAGGAATACGCGCCGCCGTCGGCAATCACTTCCACTTCGGCGGCCGTTACCTTACCGTCCTTGTTCGCCGCCCAGCGCGTGCGGATGTGATAGGCGTGGCGCTTGTGATGACCGATGATCGATTCTTCCCGGCTCCAGATGATTTTGACCGGGCGGTTGATGCCGCGCTGCCACAGGCGCCAGGCGGCCAGCGCCAGCACGATCTGTACCGACATATCCTCACGCCCGCCAAACGCGCCGCCGATTGCCGGATAGATCACCCGCACCTGGTCTTTCTCCAGCCCCAGCGCATGGGCAATCTGCTCCTGGTCTTTGTGCGTCCACTGTCCCGCGACCTGCACGGTCACGCGCCCTTCTTCATCGATGTACCCCAGCCCTGCTTCGGGCTGCAGATAGGCGTGTTCCTGCATGGGGGTGTGATATTCGCCCTCGACCACGACAGCCGCCTCGGCAAAAGCGGCATCTACGTCCCCTTTACGGATGCGGTAGCGGCAGAACACGTTGGACCCCAGGTCCGGATGTAGCAGAGGCGCATCCGCCTCCATAGCCTCAAAGGGATCAGTGACCACCGGCAGGTCTTCATACTCAACCTCGATTAAATCGCGTCCCCTGGCCGCGATTTCCTCGCTCTCGGCCACCACCAGGGCCACCTGATCTCCCACAAAACGCACATGATCGGCAAAGGGCTTGCTGGATCCCGGTCCGCACAGTACCGGCTGGTCGGGCGTGCCCAAACCGTACTCATTCACCGGCACGTCCTTAGCGGTAAAGACGGCGATCACCCCTTCCAGCGCTTCGGCCTTGCTTGTATCAATCCGGCGGATGATCGCATGCGGGCGGTTCGCGAACAGGATCTTCATGTAAGCCTGGTTGGGCATGTTGATATCGCCGGGGTACAGCGTTTTCCCCGTTACCTTGCCGACGGCGTCGATTCGTTTGACAGATTGTCCAATGAGTGACATGTGGTTCTCTCCAGGGGGTAGATCAAAAGGCTGTATAAATTATACTCCGGTCGTACCACCCTTGTTTTGACTGCGTTCCTGATATGCGCTGCCGCTGTTCAACTCACCTCGCCACCTCGCAGCAGCCGAAGCCCACTCCAGAGCCCGCCGCCATGAATCGCTTTCCGCCCCGAAGCGTTCGCTGCGAAAGCGGTAGTCGTTCTTGCGAATAAACTCGGCCAGCTCCTCGTTCAGAGCCGTCAGTCGGGCGCGGTGGTTTTCTACCAGGAAAGTGAACACGCCTTCATCCTTCACCTGTCCGGCGACCTGACGGAGGTGCAGGAAGCATAAACCGTCCGAGCCGGCCAGCGCAGAGGACAGCGCTTCATCTTTTAGGCCCGCCGCCAGTTCGACCACGTATGCCTGATTGGCGCGCTCCGACTCTGTGCAGACCGGGCAGGGCTGCTGGGGTGTGAGGGCGCGCACCAGCCTGGTGACGCCCGCCGCTGCGCCGTGTGCCGTCCGGCGCAGCAGGCTTGCCAGACCTGTTTCATTCACCGCTTTTTCATCTGCAGTGGGAAAGTTTCTGAGGATATTGGTCAGGATATCGTGATAGACAATCGCAGAACCCAGCGCATCGCCCAGATCCATCTCCAGGATCTGGCGCGCGTGCTCGCTGCAGAATCCCAGGCTGGCCCGCAGCCGCACTCGCACTTCACGGTCGTTGACCTTTTCGTAGAAGAAGCTCCTCAGCAGGCCGGCGACCGATCCCTCCACCAGCCTGCAGACAGGGCAGCCTGGCTGTCCGCAGGCGGCGATCAGTTCGCGTGTAATCGTTGGGATCATGGCGACCCGGTCATTGTAAATGTTCTACAGGTCGCCGTCAAGCAGGTACCCGTGGGAGGAAAACGCACAGCCTGTTCAGTCCCGCCAGCCCGCTGCAGTTACTTCAGGGCTGTGGATCGCTGGCGCCCTTAGACCACCGGGCGAGTACCGTGCCGTTCGGGAGGCATATAGAGCCCGTCCGGCAGGACCAGCGGAGATCCGTAATCGGGATGGGCGATGACGTGCACCGGAATGTTATACACGGACTGCAGGTTTTGCTCTGTTAACACCTCTCCCGGGGCACCCTGCGAGAGGATCCTGCCCCCCACGAGCAGTGCGACCCGGTCCGAATACAGTCCGGCCAGGTTCAGGTCGTGCATGGCCATCAGCACCGCGATCCTCTTCTCGGTCGCCAGCCTGCGCACCAGGTTCAGCAGGCTGGACTGGTGCTGGATGTCGAGGAAGGTCGTCGGCTCGTCCAGCAGCAGCACAGGGGTGTCCTGCACCAGGGCGCGCGCCAGCAGCACACGCTGCTGCTCGCCGCCCGAAAGCTCGCCGACCGGTCGCTCCGCCAGCTCTTCCATGCTGGTCTGCTGCAGGGCTTCCATCACGCGCTGGTGATCGTCCGCATTGCTGCGGCCCATCCAGTCCTGGTAAGGCGTGCGGCCCAGCAGCACCGTCTGGTACACGCTGAAATTATCGGGCAGATCGCGCGCCTGCGGGACGACGGAGATGAAGCGCGCCCGCTCGCGCGCCGGCAGCCTGACGATATCCTGGCCGTCCATCAGGATTCTTCCAGTGCGCGCCGGCAGTACCCCGCTGATGGACCGGATGAGAGTCGATTTCCCCGAGCCGTTCGGCCCGATCAGCGAGAGCACTTCGCCTGGGCTCACCGACAGGGATACGTCTGTGAGGACGATTTTTGAACCATACGCAACCGACAGTGATTGAACTTCAAGCATTCCCGGCTCCTTACCAAAAAATCTTCGAACGAGCGCGGCGTAGTATCCAGATAAAGAAGGGTGCACCCGCCAGCGCAGTGACCACCCCAACCGGCAGCACCTGCGGCGCCAGGACCACCCGGGAGAGCATGTCGGCCACCAGCAGTGCGCTGGATCCACCCAGCAGGGAGAGCGGGATCAGGTGCCGGTAATCGGGCCCGCACAGGATGCGCAGGATATGCGGCACGATCAGCCCGATAAATCCGATCACCCCCGAAAAAGCGACCGCCGCGGCGGTGGTCAGAGTTGCGGCGATGATCACCCACATTTTGGCCCGCTCCACATGCAGCCCTAACTGCAGGGCCTGCTCGTCGCCAAACTGCATCACATTCAGCACGTGGCCGCTGCCCAGCAGCAGTACGAAACCAGCGGCCAGGTAAGGTAAAACGGTGGTGACCGGCTCCCAGCCGCTCATGAGCGACCCGCCTAGCAGCCAGGTCATCGCCTGGTGCATCTCCTCCTTTGTGCTCAGCAGCAAAAAAGAGGTCAGGGCGTTCATAAAGGAGCTCATCGCCACGCCTGCCAGGATGATGGTGGTGGTCGGCAGGCCGAACCCCTGACGCGCCAGCCCGTAGACGAACAGCACGGTCACCGTTGCACCGGTAAAGGCAGCCAGCGGGATGGATGAAAAACCCAGCCAGGCGGAGGGCCACTCGACCGACATTGCCAGCACCGCCCCCAGACCCGCCCCCGAAGCGACGCCGATCAGGTACGGATCGGCCAGCGGGTTGCGGAATAACCCCTGGTAGGCTGCGCCGCTGCCGCTCAATGCTGCACCGGTAAGGGCGATCAGGATGGCATGCGGCAGACGGATCCCAAACACAATGGTGTTAAATGTAGCCGGCCAGTCGGCGTCTAGAATCACTCCCGGAATACGGCTGAGCAGCATACGGATAAAGGTTCCTGGAGATATAAAGACCGGTCCAACGCCAACATTGAGCCAGAATGCCGCCAGGAGAAGGAGAACCACGACGAGATAGGGGCGTTTGGAGAAGCGCATAAGACGGCAGATTTGGAGCCTGGCCTGTTTCCATTTTACAGCTCGAGAAAAGGCCAGGCTCCACATTGATCAGGCTATTCGAATAGTCCGGGGTGCAGCAGGCGAGCCATCTCTTCCAGGCCGTCCACCAGCCGCGGCCCCGGGCGGGAGATCAGGTTGTCATCAAAGGTGTACACCCGCCCGTTCTGTACTGCGGACAGTTCCTGCCATCCGGAGCGGGCGACGACATCTTCCGGCGTCACCCCGCCCCAGGTGTAATCGCCCAGGATAATCACGTCCGGGTCTTCCACCAGCAGGTTTTCAATGCTGATCTGGGCATAATCGCCCTGCAGAGTGCTGCCCACATTTTCACCGCCGGCCATCTCGATGATCGTTTCGATGAAGGTTCCCGGGCCAGCCGTCCAGGGAGCGCTCGGATCGGTGGAATCCAGCTCGTAGAAAACCAGCGGCCGCTCCTCGGCAGTCGCCACTTTCTCTTCCACCGCCGCAACGCGCTCCTGCAGCTCTGCAATCAGCGTTTCGGCTTCTTCCTCATGCCCGGTCAGCCTGCCCACCACGCGCAGGTTTTCATACAGGCCTTCGATCTCGGTCGGGTTGGGTAGAGCATAAACGACCAGTCCGACATTCTCAAGAGACTGGATTTGCTCCGCCGGGGTGAGCTGGCTCGCCAGCACCAGGTCCGGTTCCTGAGCCAGCAGGGTTTCCGGGTCCAGTTCTCCCAGTTTGCCGCCAATGTTGGTGATCTCCTGAGCCTCAGGGGGGTAGTCCGAAAACTCATCTCGTCCCACCATCTGTCCTCCGGCGCCTACGGCAAACAGTATCTCGGTATTAGACGGGGCAATGGAGATCACACGCTGTGCGGGGCCCGGCAGGCTCACTTCACGTCCCAGGCCGTCGGTCAGGGTGATAGGCTCAGCTTCCGGCTGTGGTTCAACGGGGGCTTCTTCAACCGGCTCATCCACGGTCTCAGTAATGGCAGGCGCCTCCGTGACGGGCGCCGGTGTTGCAGTGGGGGAAGCTGCACAGGCGGCCAGGATCAGGCTGGCAGCCAGCAGCACGATGAATCGCAGTGCTAATTTTTTGTCGTTCATCATCTTCTGGATGTCCTTCAGATCAGAAAAATTGGTCCGGGTTAAGAATCAAAATCCCCTGTCGCTGGACAGGGGAGGAGGAAAGTATCTACTTGCTTCTACTGTTTCCACCTCCTTCCGCGAGGGCGTGGTCACAACAGGTAGAGGCAGGCGTCCTGGCTTATTCTCTGGTCTGTCAGGCCAGAGAACTTACAGTTGCGGGACAGCGCCGGACTTACACCGGCTTCGCTCTTACGCCCTCCCATCCGGGGGATCGGGCACCTCTACCTGAGGGTATCTATTTAATTATCAAGGTGATTGCGATTAATCGCACAAGATGAGCTCGCCTTTATTATACTCCAAAGCCGGGAACCGGGGGCCATGATCCCGGAACTTTTCCATTCCGTTTTTTTAATCCGGGTTAGCCGCCTGGTTAATCAGGCGGAACTCCTCGGCCAGTGCGGGATACAGCGCACGGTAACGCGGGTAAA
The DNA here is from genome assembly GCA_012516075.1 of Chloroflexota bacterium. Classification (GTDB taxonomy): domain Bacteria; phylum Chloroflexota; class Anaerolineae; order Anaerolineales; family UBA4823; genus JAAYXE01. The sequence goes on from JAAYXE010000106.1 coordinate 26,188, forward strand.
AGGTTTGATAAATACCTGCGGCCTCGCCCGGCTGCGTGCTGCCGGTGACCTGGATCGTGTTTTCGCAGGCCTCCGGCACGCTGGCGTAATGTCCAGCGCTCACCGCCGCCAGCAGCGCTGCCCCAAAGGCTGCTCCCTCGGTGGTGTTGACCGTCGCCAGCTCTGCTTCAAGCACATCGGCCAGGATCTGGCGCCACAGCGGGCTGCGCGCCCCCCCGCCAGAGACCCGCACCTGGTGTATCTCGCCCAGGCCGGCCTGCTGGATCAGGGTAAAGCTGTCTTTCAACCCAAAGGCCACGCCTTCCAGAACAGCCCTTGTCAGGTGTTCGCGGCGGTGCCGCAGCGTCATGCCAATCCAGCCAGCGCGCGCCAGCGGATCGGGATATGGGGTGCGCTCGCCGGTCAGGTAGGGCAAAAAGAGCAGCCCGTCGCTGCCGGGTGAGACCTGTTCGGCCGCACCCACCAGCTCATCAAAGCTGACTCCCGGAGCCAGGGTGTCGCGGTACCACTGCAGGCTTCCAGCCGCGGAGAGCATCACCCCCATAAAGTGCCACTGGCCCGGCACGGCGTGGCAGAAGGCGTGCAGGCGCCCCTGCTCTTCGATGAGTGGAGAAGCCGTGGAGGCAAACACCACGCCGGAAGTCCCCAGCGCCAGTGAGATGATTCCGTGCTGCACGGCGCCCACACCCACCGCACCGGCAGCCTGATCGCCGCCGCCGGCCACTACCGGCGTGCCGGCGCGCAGCCCCGTTTCCGCAGCCGCCTGCTGGCTGATCTCTCCGGTGACCTCCGGGCCTTCATAGGTAGGAGGGCACCATTCACGCGGGATCTCCAGGGCAGAAAGGATGTCATCCGACCAGTCGCGCCGGCGCAGGTCGAACAGGATCGTACCCGACCCGTCGGCCTTGTCCATGGCATACTCGCCGGTCAGCCGGAAGCGCACGTAATCTTTCGGCAGCAGGAAGTGGCGCGTCCGCTCGTAGACCTGCGGCTCGTGCTGCTGCACCCACAGGATCTTCGGTGCGGTGAACCCGGTCAGTGCGTCATTGCCGCAGATCTGGATCAGCCGTTCACGCCCCAGCCGTGAACGGATCTCATCGCACTGTGGGCCGGTGCGCTGGTCGTTCCACAAGATCGCCGGGCGCAGCACCTCGCCGCTTTCATCCAGCATCACCAGGCCGTGCATCTGGCCGGTCAACCCCACTGCTGCCACTGCTTCTCCGGAAACGCCGGCCTGCGAAAGCGCCAGACGGATGCTGCTGCAGGCACCGTCCCACCACTCCTGCGGGCTCTGCTCCGACCACAGCGGGCGGGGCGTGGACAGCGTCAGCGCTGTCGTTGCGCTGGCTACAACCCGGCCCTCCGGGTCGATCAGCAGTGCTTTGGCACCCGTGGTTGAAATATCGATTCCGAGCAGCAGACTCTGGGCCGACATGCATCCTTCCCTTCCGCCCCGGTGGGGCTGTCAATTGTATGGTTCACGGAGTTCGATTTCGGATGAGACTTCTGGGAGAAGCAGGGCGGATAAAAGCTGGAAAAGCTTCGCCGCGCCCGGTCATCCCCAGATGTTCCCATTCTATACAGCCGTAAATCGCCTGTCAATATTCAGACATATCCCGTGCGGGCGTCTGTACCCGGTTGACCAGCCACACCCCCAGCAGGATCAACCCGCCGCCCAGCGCTGATATCCAGGCCAGCCGCTCATCCAGCACCAGCGCGGCGACGACCATCGCCACCAGAGGTTCCATATACAGGAAAGCGCCTACCTGTGTCGCGGCGATCGCCTGCAGACCGTCGTACCAGAAAACGTAAGCCAGCCCGGAACAGGCTGCGCCTAGAAAAAGGATGCTCACCCAGCCCCCTGCGCTGAGGCGGATAATTTCCTGAGGCCCGCCCTGTACGAAGAAGAGCAGGGAAGTGAAAATCCAGCCCGTCAGCATTACGAAGAACATCATGCGCGCAGCCGGATGGCGCTGCAGCATACTGCGCGAAAGCACCGAAAAGACAGCCCAGTTTGGAGCGCTGATCAGGATCAGCAGGTCGCCGCTGGCCACGCTCCGGCCGCTGAACAGGCCCTGCAGGTCGCCGCGCGTGACGACCAGCAGCACCCCCACTCCGGCGATCAGGATCCCCAGCACGCGCAGCAACCCCAGCCGCTCCTTCAAAAAGAGCCAGCCGAGCAGCGCGATGAACACCGGTGTGGTGGCCACAATCCAGGCCGTCGTGGAAGCCTGCGCGGTCTCCAGCCCGGTGGACTGCAGCCACTGGTGGAAGGTGATGCCCAGAAACCCCAGCAGGGAAAAATACAACCCCGTCTGGCGGTCGGGCAAGGCGAACTGGCTGCGAGCCAGCACCGCCGCCCCCAGGATCGCCACGCCGATCAGAAAGCGCAGCCACACCACCGTCACTGGTGAGACGTCCTGCAGCGCCACCTTGGTGGCAATAAATGAGGCGCCCCAGACTACGACGGAAAAGGTCACCTTCGCATACGCTGCCCTTCTTGATCCTGGGGGTGAAGAATGCAGTTGCATTTGACCGCTCACTTCCCCTTCGCTGTCCCCTCCAGAAAGATCTCTACCAGCTGCAGCGCCAGTTCAGGGCCAGGCGGCAGGATCAGTGGGAACTCCGGATAGAAATAAGGGTACAGCATCCCCAGCAGCGCCCAGGTGACGACCTGCGGGTCCATCTGGCGCAGTTCGCCGGCGGCCATCCCGTGTTCCAGGATGGCCTGCACCCGGCGAATGAATTTTTCTTCGTAAAGACGGTTGAATGTTTCGCGCGCTTTTGGGCTCAGGTGGGCCATATCCTGACTGGCGACCCGCATCCCAGCGCGCTCTTCATAGGGTTGAGAAAATATGGTGAGCACCAGGCGCCGCAGGCGTCCGGCCGTGCTTTTCTCCTCCTGGACGATGCGTTCGATTTCGGCTTCCAGCGCCTCCAGGTAGGAGCTCAGGACCGCCAGGAACAGGCTCTCTTTATCCTGAAAGTGATAATACAGGGCTGCCTTCGAGACGCCCACGACTTCAGCAATCCGGCGCATGGACAGCCCGTGATACCCGTATTCACTGAACAGCTGCCTTCCGGCGGCGATGATCCGGCTGCGAACGTCCAGGTCATTCAAGCTTGCTAACCACCCCTGGCGCCTGGCACCAGGTTTACAGGCGAATCAGCGGTCGAGACCAGGGAATGGCCACCAGGATCGCCAGCAGTGAAAGCAGCGTCCAGATCGCCAGCCTGCGGAATTTAGACGTATCGGTATCAGCCCGCCGGGCTAAGACCGTCCCCAGGTGGGCCAGAACGACCGCCACCAGCATGGTAAAGGGATGATCGAAGAGGAAGAAGCGCAGATCGGGGACGCCCATCGCCTGCCCGAAGTTCCCCAGATTGGGGCTGGTCAGGTCGCTGAACACGAAATACAGCATCAGCCCTACCAGGAACTGGACGTCCAGAGCGATGGTGTAGAAAGACCCCAGCCGGCGGTCCAGCGGCTGCCAGTTCCGGTTCCCCAGCCAGCCGGACAGGCCGCGTATCACAGCCGCCAGCCCCAGAATCAGGATCACCCAGCGTAAAAGATTATGGATAATCAGCAGAATTTCGTACATGTTGAAATGCCTCCCTAATATATGGTTGTCATCTGACAGGTTTCGATTGTGTTTTTTTCCGTTCCCCCCGAAAACTGACTGACCGGTCGGTCAGGGGCATCATAACAAAACCGGACGGGTCTGTCAACCGCTTTTTGTGATACGATTCAAACCACCGGAGAATACGCTGAAACACTGCGGGGACACTGCACAATCACCCACCCATCCAGTTCAAATCCATCATGAGGCCCTATGTTCGAGCTACCCGATTCCGAAATCCTTCCTCTTTCCCTCGAGCACACCTTCTGGACCTGGTCAGCACAGGCTAAAGTAACTCCCATTCCGGTCACGCGTGCAAAAGGCGTCTACTTCTGGGATGCAGACGGCAAGCGCTACCTGGATCTCAACTCCATGGTGATGTGCGTCAACATCGGCCACGGCGATGAGCGCGTCATCGAGGCCATGGTGCAGCAGATCCGCGAGCTGCCCTTTGCCGGCCCGCCGATGGCCACCCGCCCGCGCGCCATTCTGGGCCGCCTCCTGACCGAGATCACCCCTGGGGATATCGATCACTTTCTCTTTACCCTGGGCGGGGCCGATGCCAATGAAAACGCGGTCAAGCTGGCGCGTGCCTACACCGGTCGTCACAAGATCCTCACCCGCTACCGCTCCTATCACGGGGCGACCGCCGGCGCCATGGCCCTCACCGGAGACCCGCGCCGCTGCGCCTGGGAGCCGAACCTGATGCCCGGTGTGGTCCACTTTCTCGACCCCTACCGCTACCGCTCCACGATGCACCGCACCGTGCCCGATATCTCCGAAGAGGATTTCTGCCTGGATTACCTCAACCATCTGGAAGAGATCATTCAGTATGAGGGCCCGCACACGATCGCCGCGATCCTGATGGAGAGCGTCACCGGCACCAACGGCGTGATCATTCCGCCGGAAGGCTACATGCAGGGAGTGCGCGAGATCTGCGATCGCTACGGCATCCTGATGATTGCCGATGAGGTCATGAGCGGCTTCGGGCGCACCGGAGAATGGTTTGCCGTTAATCACTGGGGGGTGGTTCCAGACATTATCACCATGGCAAAAGGCCTCACCTCCGCGTATGCGCCGCTGGGTGCGGTCGGTATGCGCCCCCAGATCGCAGAAGCCTTCGCCGATAGAACCTTTGTCAGCGGCCTGACCTACAACTCACACCCCGTCTCGCTGGCGGCTGCCATTGCCAACATCCGCGTCATGCAGGAAGATCGCCTGGTGGAGCGCTCCCGGGAAATGGGCAAAGTGCTGCGCCGCATGCTCGCCGACCTCGGCGAACAGCACCCCTCGGTCGGCGAGGTGCGTTCGATCGGCTTGTTCGGCATTATCGAGCTGGTGCGCAACCGGCGCACGAAGGAACCGCTCGCGCCGTTCAACGGCACCAGCCCCGAGATGATCGCCATCAAGGATTATCTGCTCGAACACGGCGTGTACGCCACCACACGCTGGCACAATGTGCTGGTCATCCCCCCGCTGATCATCACCGAGGAGCAGCTCGCCGAAGGCTTTGCCGTGCTCGACCAAGCCCTGGAGATCGCCGACGACGCCGTCCAGGGGTCATAAGGCACTTCCGGCATCACAAATGCAAAACGCCGTGCCCTTTCAGATTACCGAACAACAATATTTGCTGTAAGGGCACGGCGGTGCGTCGAGATTAAGTTTTCTTCTCCCGGGTGACTGTCAAGATTGTCCCACTGCTTCTCTCTGCGCGCCGTGCCCCTTGACGATGGCGCAACGGAACCACAGAGAACAAGAGCCCTGATTCCTGAATCCAGGCATTCAAAAACTGTCCATATCGCTTCGTGCGAACTTCTGCTCACCCTCAGTATATAGAGCAGTATTTTTGCTTTCAGGACAGCGCTGCGGCGAGATCTGGCTTTCATCCTCCTGGTTACATTCAATATGGGTCCGCTGCTGTTCGCTGTGAGCCGTGCCCCATTGCCCTTGTGAGGATGGGGCACGCGTTGCACCAGGCCGCATCCCGAGTGATCGGGCGGCGCAGCGCCATATCTCTATTGCTGTCGTAAAAAAAGGGAAAGCCGGTGAGGTATATACAGGTGGGAGCCAGCTAACCCGACCTGCGTCTCACCGGCTGCCTGGCCTGGGAGCAAGGACTCGTCGTGCCCATTTTCGCGGGAGTTCTACCGTCCCCCAGGTCTCGCCAGCTGCTGTCCAAAGCAGGAAACGCTGCGAGCGTCTAACAGGGAGACAGCCGCCGGCTTTGAACACACCTGATTTCTCAGGAGGTACCTGATTCTAGTATATATAAATATCGACTGAATTGCACTATTAATTTTATGTGAGAATTTTATCGGCCTGACTGAGCGGGCCGCTTCAACCGGGTATCCAGCGGAACAACCGCGCTGCGCTATTCCCGGGTATACCCGCTAAGCCCGGCGCATTATCCTGGATCCTTGCACGAAAAACCTGCCCCTGTGTGTCGGGATGATCACACTGGCGCAGACTGAACGCAGCACGGTTAAAAACAAAACCTGCCTGCATCTTCCGCAAACAGGCCCATCATCAACAGCCTCAGCGCCTTTTCAGCCGCTCGCGCTCCTGCGCCAGGATGCGACGCAGCACGGCAACCGAGACGGCATATGTCGAATCCATCCCCATATACGACAGGCTCCCGGCCCCCAGGTTCTTCCCCTTGCTCAGCGGCGTATCCGACGAATAATGCATGATTCCCAGATCAAACGGGATCCCGTACAGGTTAACAATCTCGTTCACCGGGTGCCGCTTCGGCCGGTACATCTCGTAAACCGCAGACAGGTACGGGCCGGCTTCCATCTCGATATCGGTGTAGCCTTCCCGGTAAAACACATCCATATACTGGTAATTCTGCAGGAAAGTCCCCTGCACCGTCACCGCCTTCTGATTATCCAGCACCGTCCCACTGTGCAGGAACGGTGAAACGTCCGCCGCACTGAAGCAGTTGGGGAACAGGTATGTGTTCTGCGAATGCTCGTCATGCACCACGTTGGGGATCATCACATCCCCGATAACGCCGTTCAGCGTGGCTGCTTTCCCCATCACGTACACACCCAGGATTTCGGCGGCATGGTCCGAGACTTCGGCCAGGATGTTGTAAGCGGACAGGCCCAGGGGGTAATCAATGTTCAGGATCAGGGCGTCACTCTCTGGCAGCCACTCCTCCAGGTCATTCAGTCCACCCTGGAGCAGGCGCGGGTCGAAACGCCGGGGGTCCAGCGACGCCAGTTCGATCACCTGCGCGTCCACGTGGAACGCGCGTTTGCTGGTGATGCGCTGGATCCCCAGCCGGCACTCGTCATCGGCCTGTTCCTGGATCAGCCGGTGTCCATCCGCGGTTTGCTGGTACTTCTTGAGCACGTAATAAAGGAAGTTTTCCGCGCTGGCGTTGGCCCTTCCGGCCTGGATATCCTCCCATTCACGCAGCAGGCCCGTGTTCCCCGAACGCTGCAGGAAGCGGATCAACTCATCCGCGTTTTTCAGGGCAAACCCGGCAAGCATGTTCGGCAGACTGTGGGTGTTGCTCGAGACGAAGTAAACCGGTTTTTCGGTGATCTGGGGGACGCTGTGCTCGATGTTGTGCCACCAGGCGTGGGTGGCACGGCGGTACTCGCTCAGCGAACCGCTCAACAGCTGCACACGCAGCGAACGGGGCCGCATCGCGATCTGTTCCAGGTAGGTGGCTGTATCCTGGTCCCAGATGGCGTACAGCCGGTCGAAATCTTCTTCCGGGACAGAGATCATGCTGGCCAGCTCCGCGCAGCCGGACGCCGAAGCGCACATCTCCCGGATCGAGACAGTCTCCGGCAGGTTCTGCAGCAGGCGGTGCAGCTTATTCCACTCGATTTGATAGGCTGTCAGCAGTGGGATCAGGTCGTCGATATCCGAGCGGCTGGCAATCAGACAGGCCATTCTCCCCTGCCCGTCGAAGTAGCAGCGCCGCCGGCGGGCCGGCGCAGAGCATTCCACCCACGAACCAATGTCGATAAAACCCGCACGTTCGAAAACCTCTGTGCTCTGCCCCAGGATCACCAGATCTGTGTTGATAATGCAGCCGGGCAGTCGCAGCAGGCAGTAGATAAAGGCCGACATATCGGGCACAGGATCGCGCGCACCGGGGTGCAGCAGCGATTTTGTCCCGGCATGCACCTCTTCCAGGGTGCGAATTTGCACTTCTGCCGTGGTGCGCAGCAGCGAGTAATACGTGCGCGTGTAAAGCTCGACCTCTTCTGATTCGGTGGTTGGGACGGTTCTCTCCATTGATAAGTTAGCCGTTCCGGTTTACTTCCGCCGGCGCCGGCGGCGAATCAGGGGGGCATCGAGCAGTGTGTATGGGGGAGGCCCTTTCAGGCGGTCCGCAATGGCGTAGATCGCCGTGATCAGCGCGAAGCCAAACATCACCAGCAGAACAGTCACCAACAGATTGGCGTACAGGTGCGGCACGGGCCCGATAACGGGCAGGTTCACCGTCTGCATCAATTCCCGCGCCAGGGGCAGCCAGCGCTGTTCGATATTTGCTTCAACCAGCAGCACAGCTCCCGCGTACGCCATCACAGGGAGCAGGACCAGCAGAATACAGCCGATCCCGCGCCACACCGGGTGGACCTCCCACATCAACCGCCGGTCAAATGCCGGTCGTTCCAGGCTCTGATACTTTCTAGGCATGTATATCCTGTAATTCTGCCGCGCGCTCGATCGCTTCGACGATCTTGTAATAGCCGGTGCAGCGGCATAGGTTTCCGGTGATCGCCTGCTGGATCTGCTCGCGATTGGGGTGGGGTTTTTCTTCCAGCAGTATGGCTGCCGACATCAGGAAGCCCGGTGTGCAGTAGCCGCACTGTACCGCTCCTGCGTCGATGAACGCTTTCTGCACCGGGTGCAGGCGCTCCTCCTCAGCCAGCCCTTCCACGGTGACAATCTGCGCTCCGTGGGCGCGCGCCGCAGGTACCAGACAGCTCATCACAGCCATGCCATCCAGGTGGACGGTACAGGCACCGCACTCCCCTTCTGCACAGCCCTCTTTCGTGCCGGTCAGCCCGGCTTCTTCCCTGAGCAGCCGCAGCAGGGTCTTATTCTGCCCTGTGGTGAACACATAGCGTTTGCCGTTGATCGTCGTTTCAATCGGCGTCTCAGCGTTGTGATACACGGTCTCATCCAGGTGCGGACCTTCCCCTTCCTGAATAGACAGCAGCACCGGCTCGGCAGGGAAGCGCGAGCGCTCATCGCCGTTTCTGAGCGACTGCAGTGCTCGCGACACGCACACCCGCACCATCTCGTCCCGGTAAGCTGCGGAACTGCGCACATCGTCAATCGGATTCGCCGCCTTCCGCGCCAGCTCCGCTGCCTGCGCGATCACCTCGTCGCTCAGCTCTTTACCGCTGAGGAACGCCTCCGCCTCGGCTGCGTGGATAATGGTGGGCGCTACCGATCCCAGGGTGATGCTGGCGCTGCGCACCGTGCTGCCATCCAGGGTCAGAATGGCGGTGGCGTTGACGACCGCGATCGCCTGCGCTCTGCGCAGGCCCAGCTTGATAAAACTGCCGCGCTGGTCTTCCCGCAGGGCGGGGAATGAAATATCGACCAGCATCTCATCCGGCTCCATCACCGTGCGCCGCACACCGGTGTAAAACTCGCTCAGGGGAACTACCCGTTCGCCGCGCACTGAGGCCAGGGTCACCTTTGCGCCCAGGGCCATCAACGGCGAGATGGTGTCGTTTGCCGGTGAGGCGGTGATCAGGTTGCCGGCGATCGTACCGCGGTTGCGGATCTGCGGCGCTCCCACCTCCCAGGCTGCCTGTGCCAGAGGAAAGGCATACTCCTGAATGATCTTGGATGCCGCACAGTGGTTGTGGGTCACCAGAGGCCCGAGATGGATGACCTTGTCCTCGTCCAGGCTGATGCGGTCCAGCCCGGGGATGCGGGTCACATCGATCAGGGTCTCGATCCCCTTGCGCACGCCGCGCTCGATCTCCAGGATCAGATCGGTCCCCCCGGCGACGATGCGCCCCTTCTCCCGTTTTTCCGCCAGAATTTTCAGGGCTTCGGCGGTGCTGTTTACGCTGTAGGTTTCACGCCACATAGGTGCTCCATTTATTTATTCATTCTAACGGTTTCCACCGTTTTTGCTCTTAACCGTTTCGTTCGGACATTGGCTTTGCATCGCTGCCGTTGCGCAGCATCAGAATTTCGGCCATGATGCTCAGCGCAATCTCCTCCGGGGTTTCTGCATGCAGTTCCAGGCCGATCGGTGAATGGACCCGGTCCAGCTTCTCTTCCGGCACGCCGGCTTCCACCAGCTTTTTGCGCGCCGTCGCCCAGCGCCGCTTCGAACCAATGATCCCGATATAAGCCGCCTGGGTGTCCAGCAGAGCCGGGAGTCCGGCCACGTCCACGTTCACGCCGCGCGTGGTCAGCACCAGGTAGGTCCACGGGTTGATTTCAAGCTTCGAAGGCAGCTCGGCCAGAGGCACCGGATAGTACTCGTCTGCGTTGGGCACCGCCTCCGGATTGCAGTATTCCGGACGGTCGTCGCTCACCGCTACAGAGAAACCCAGCCAGTGGGCGAGCTGCGCCACCGCTTTGCCCACATGTCCGCTGCCCACCACCACAACTTTTGGTTTCGGTAAGATCGGCTCCACGAAAATCTCCACCTGCCCGCCGCACACGCCCGGGTCGCCGCGCGCAGGGTCGCTCATGCTGTATTCCAGCAAACGCGGCTTACCCTCGCGGATCACCTCCTGGGCGGCGCGGATCACGCGCATTTCCATCTCGCCGCCCCCGATCGTACCGGTAATCCGGCCGTCCGGATAGACGAGCATTTTACTTGCTTCGTGGCGGGGCGTAGACCCCTGGCTGCGCACGATCGTGCACAGGGCGCCCGCCCCGCCGTTCTTTTCCAGTTCTGCCAGCGCCTGATAAATTGACATACCGTTAATCCTCCAGCAGTCCGAGCACCACCGGCAGGAGCTGCTTTTTGCGCGAGACGACCCCTTCGGCATGACGGGTGCCGTCCGGCCGGCGTGGATACGGCAGATCGTTCAGTTCCGCCGGCTCGTTCGCCAGCAGCACCCGGCTGGATCCGCGCACCACGTCAGTCACCATCAGCATGGCAAAATCCAGACCCTTCTGTTCGCGCAGTTGATTCAGAGCATCTCGCAGCTCATCCAGGTGTTCGTCGAGCTGCACCAGGTCGGTTACCTCCGCTTGAGAAATAATAAACCGGTAGCCCCCGGCGTCGTACACCTTCACATCGGTGCTGACGATCTCCATCGGGTCGCGCGTGCTCAGGCCGGCGCCGGCGCTCAAGAGCTGTTCTCCAAACGAGCGCACCGTCTCCCCGGCCAGCGGCCCGTTGTTAACAAAAGCCCAGCGCCCCAGCCGTTCGGCGGCACGGTGATCGCGCGGAGTGGTGGTCGGGGAGGTCAGGATCAGCGTATCCGAAAGCAGCCCGGCCAGCAGCAGCCCGGCCAGCGCCGGAGGTGCGCTCATGCCCACATCCTCAATTTTCTCCGAGATCAACGTGCTTGTGCTGCCCACCACATCCACCGAGAAGCGGATCGGGGTATGGGTGGAGGGGTTCCCCAGCCGGTGATGGTCAAGGATCTCCAGGATTTCCGCTTCTTCCAGAGCCCCCAGCGCCTGGCGCGCCTCGTTATGGTCCACCAGGATCAGGCGCAGACGCGGCGGATTGAGTGCATCACGCTGCCGGCTGACGCCTACATACATGCCCTTATCATCGACGATCAGGAAGTCATCCCCCTCCTGGCGGAGGATGCGGTTGATCGAATCGCGGATGCGCCCGTCGGCCTTGAAGCAGCCCACGTTGGTCTCGCAGGCTTCGTGACAGGGCAGTTCCAGGATCTCGGCGATGCGCATCTCCTGTCGGGCCGGATGCGGGCCTACCAGATGGCTGAGGAACGCGAACAGGCTGCGGCCGGTTACGAGTCCATACGGCGTGCCATCCGGGTTCACGACTGGCGCCACGCCCCATGTGCGGTTGGCAATGGCCCATGCTTCGCGCAGCGGCCGGTCAGGAGTGGTTGTGTCCAGCCGGCGGGCAACAGACGAAAACCGGGGTGAGGCGTCGTTCAACAGCACAGGCGGCTCCAGCCCCAGCCGCTTCAGAACCCAATTCGTCTGGGGGTTCACCGCCCCGGCTCTTGCAGCGACCACATCAGCTCCATCGCGCTCGCGCAGCAGCCAGGCATACCCCATGGCAGATGCGATCGAATCGGTATCCGGGTTTACATGTCCAATCACATACGTTGGGGCCATGCCGTATCTGTTCTCCCAGTCGATTTTCCTCAATATTCTCACAATGCTTCCACGCGGACGGTTACGCAGCCTGCTTCAATGCCCGCCAGACCTTTTCAGGTGTGGCCGGGTTGGAATCGACCTGCGCCCCACAGGCATCCAGGATGGCATTACCCACCGCCGGCGCCACCCCGTCCATCGGGATCTCAGCCACGGCTTTCACCCCGAAGGGGTGCGAGGGCTCGAAGGTTTCCACGAAGATGGTCTCCAGCTCGGGCATCTCGTGCGCGTGGAAGATGTGGTAATCCTTCAGGCTGCGCTCACGCGCCCGGCCGTGCTCATCATACCGCAGTTCTTCAGTCACTGCGTAACCCAGCGCCTGGGTCATCCCGCCTTCGATCTGCCCGGAAGCGGTGATTGGGTTGACAATCACGCCCGAGTCCACCGCCATCACCAACTTATCCACCACCACCATACCGGTCTCCACATCCACCGTCACCTCGGCGAACTGGGCCGCGAACGGCGGCGGCGACACCGGAGACATGTACGACCCGACGGCCATGATCTGCTCCTGGTCCTCGTGGTGCAGAGAGTTGTGACCGATCTCGGCCAGGGTCACCGCGCGACCGTCCGGGGCGACGGCCTGGCGGTTTACCAGGCGGATGTCTTCCGCCGTCAGTTCAGGCTTATCGCCGCGATCAGCGCGTTCGTTGAGCATGCGCGCCGCCCGGATGCGGATGCGCTCTGCCACCTGTTTGGCAGCACGCACCGCCGCCGCACCGGAGATATACGTCGTGCTGGAGGCATACGCGCCTTTGTCGAAGGGGGTGAAGTCCGTATCGGAGGAGTACACGATCACATCCTCCAGCGGCACCCCCAAAACCTCGGCCACCATCTGGCCCAGCACGGTATCCGAACCGGTGCCAAGGTCGGTAGCGCCGACCAGCAGGTTGAACGAGCCGTCGTCGTTCATCTTCAGGCTGGCGCCGCCCATATCCAGGTAAGGGATCGCCGTCCCCTGCATGACCATCGCCACGCCGATGCCGCGCCGCAGGTGCGGTTTCCCGGGCACCTGGTGCCACTCGGGGTTACCGTACTTCTGGTCCCAGCCGATAGCCGCCCGGCCCTGGTTCACGCATTCCTCCAGGGCGTTGGTCTGCACCGTCTCGGGGCGCGGCTCGCGCCCTTCACTCCACGCGGTGCTGAAGGGGTGCAGTTCTCCGGCGCGCAGCGCGTTCTTCAACCGGAACTCGATCGGGTCCAGCCCCAGGCTGCGGGCAATCTTTTCCATGTGCCGCTCCACCGGCCAGAAACCCTGCGGCACGCCGTAGCCGCGGAAAGCGCCGGCCGGCGGGGTGTTGGTGTACACCACGTCCGCATAAAAGCGGATGTTTGGAGACTGGCGGTAAGGTCCGTCGCCCACATAGAGCGCCATCGCCTTGTGACCGGTGTTGCCGGTCACCGTCAGGGCGTGGCAGCCGTATGCGCCGGTGTCCGCCAGGGCGTACATCTGGTTGGCCGTGATCGTGCCGTCTTTCTTCACGCCGGTTTTCATGCGGATGACCATCGGGTGGCGTGAGCGCGCCGCGATGAACTCCTCTTCGCGCGTGTACTCGTAGATCACCGGCCGCCCGGTGGCGATCGTCAGGTGGGCGGCCACATCTTCAATCATAATCTCCTGTTTGCCGCCGAAGCCGCCGCCGATGCGCGGCTTGATCACCCGGATGCGCTTCACCGGCAGCCCCAGCACCGGCGCCAGCACCCGGCGCACGTGGAAAGGCACCTGCGTACTGGTGCGGATCACCAGCCGGTCGTCCTCGTCCCAGTAGGTGATCACCACATGCGGCTCGATATGCGCCTGCTGCACTTTAGGCACGGCGTATTCGGCCTCAAAAATGTGGTCCGCCTCGGCAAAACCCTTCTCCACATCGCCGATATCGATGCGGATCTGCGCCGCCAGGTTGCGCGAAGGGTCCGAATCGGCGAAATTGACATATTCGGGCTCGTCGTGGATGCGCGGCGCATCAGGCTGCATGGCCTGGCGCGGGTCCAGCACCAGAGGCAGTTCCTCGTACTCCACCTCGATCAGCTCGAGCGCTTTTTCGGCGATCTCGGCGGTCTCCGCCGCCACGAAGGCCACACGGTCGCCCACAAAGCGCACCTTCTGGTCCAGAGAGAACGTGTCCAGCGGCCCGGGGATAGGGTCCGACTGCCCCGCTGTGGAGTACACCACGCGCGGGATGTCCTGCCAGGTCAGCACCGCAGCCACCCCGGGCAGTGCGCGCGCCTTGCTGGCATCGATGCGCTTGATTCGCGCGTGCCCCACCGGGCTGTGCAGCACCTTTGCTACCAGCATGCCGCGCTTTTCGAAATCGGCGGTGTAAGCCGGCTTCCCCTGCACCAGCTTGATCGCGTCCACTTTCTTTTCGGGCTTGCCCACCTGGTTCCATTCCGCCGTCTCGGGCGCCATCTGGATGCGCGGCAGCACTCGCGTCACGGTCTGCCCGCCGTCACCCCCGCCGTAGGGCGCCGGCGCAGGTGCGGAGGGCGTCTCCGCCGGGAACAGACCTTCTCCGCCGCCTCGCTCCTCCGGCAGCCATTCCCGCGGTGCGGGAATCGGGCCATCCAGCGGCGGGCGTTCACCGATCGGCTCCACCGCCTCGCCGCGCATCACGGCCGCCGCGCGCCGCACCGCCTGCACCGGTTTCACATAGCCCGTGCAGCGGCACAGCACGCCCGACAGCGCCTCACGCACCTCGGCCTCGGTGGGGTCGGGGTTGCGTTCCAGCAGCTCTTTGGCTGCCAGTACCTGAGCCGGCGTGCAGTAGCCGCACTGGATCGCCCCGGTCTCCACAAAGGCTTGCTGGATAGGGTGCAGGCCGGCAGTCTCTTTCCAGCCCTGCTCCGGGTGCTCACCCAGCGCTTCGATCGTCTGGATGGAATGTCCCTGGGCCTGGGCGGCCAGGTACACACAGGAGTTGACCGGTTTGCCGTCGATCAGCACCGCACAGGCCCCGCATTCTCCGCTCTCACAGCCGTGCTTCGCCCCGTAATATCCCTGAGAGCGCAGCACATTCAGCAGACTTTCCCCGGGACGCGCTTCGACTTCGATGTTCTTCCCGTTGATCAGCAGGCTAAGTTTCATCATCTCACCCTACAGGACTCGCTTGATTTCGAACCAGCCGGGACGGCTTTCGTTCGCTGCCCGGATCGCATCCTGAGATCCCAGAACCACCACTCGCCCGGCCTCGTTCAGGCGCTCCAGCACATCGGCGAAGCGGTGGAAATCTTCTTCCGTTGTATCCAGCACCTGTTCGCGCAGCTTCTGGCGGAATTCGTCCGTCTCGCCCAGCAGATAGCGCACCATTGAGGTAAATCCCCTGGCGTCGGGGAGCTGGTAGGCGTCCATTTCGCCAATCGTGCCGATGATCGCCTTCACCCGCTCGTCCTCGCTCAGCGCCAGCCGGCGCAGGAACCCGGCAGTGCCGTCGTAATTCTGCAGTGTGCCCACCAGATTCGGATCCCGGTAGGAGAGGAAGCTGAAGATCCCGGAGTGCCGGTCGAAAACGGAAAAGCCACCGTAGGCGCCGCCCTGCACACGCACCCGCTCCCACATCCAGGTGGTGCCCAGGTAGTTGGTAATCACGTGGATCGAACCGTCGAGCTCGTAGCCAAGCTCGTACAGGTTCGCACCTTTCGCCACATAGTTGACCTGTGCGGGGATGACCAGCCCCTCGGCGGCCTGATCGGCTTCACGCTGCCAGGCCGCCGGCTAGACCTTTGAATTGGGCAGCTCGGCCAGGAAATCGGCCAGCAGCGGGCGGAAGGTGCTCCAGTTTTTCTCGTCCAGCGTCACATTGCTGACCATTGTTCCCCGGTTGAGCAGCAGGCGCCGCACCGTCTCCAGCTTCTCCAGCACACCCGGCCAGTCCTGATCCACGGCATCGGCCAGCTTCCGCAGGAAGAAC
>JAAYXE010000012.1 GCA_012516075.1 Chloroflexota bacterium
CTGTGGGAGCATACAGAAAATGTGATCCAGGCCATGCGGCGTATTGCCTCTGACCTGGATCTGAATGGGCATTGAAAATCAACGCCTGCGCCCCCCTCCGGCGAGCAGCTTACTCTGTGGCAATCTGGATATCGCTGCAAACCTCCCCACAGGCATCGATCACAGCGAAAATTTCATCAATTCTGGGCTGGGTCGCCTCGAAGGTGCGGCCGTCCAGCAGATTGAGGGTGACCCGCAGTTCATGGGTCTGGGCCACTGAAGCCACTTCGCCGTTGCGGATCATGGCCACCGCCTGATCCCATGTTACCTCGCTGCCGCTCTGAATACCTGGATACAGCGCCTCGCCGGTAGGGCCGGTGAACTCCTCAGTGGGCATCATGGGAACCTCGGGATAAGCTCCCGGTTCTTCAACCGGCGGTTCGGGACTGGCTTCCTGTACGCCCGCTGGTGGTTCGGTTGGCTCTGGATATGCCTCTGCCGCCGGATCACTGGTGGGTGCCGCAGCCGGAGGTCCGGGCTGGCAGGCAGTCAGAGCGAATAGGCCGGTCAACAGCAGGGCAAGGAAGATTCGAATTTTCATCATCTTCTCCTTGTTTCGAAGTTTCTGCACGACAGCGCATGCGCAGCATTCCCCAGCCAGAGAGTCACGGCGGGCAGACTGCTGCAGGCGCGGCCGGGGAGACTCAATCCCCCCAAACTCAACGGTACATTATACTCCCGAACGCTGGAGCACCCTGAGACCTTCCTGCACCGCCTGCCCGTCACCCTGGAAGACAGGCGCCCGGCATCGAACCGATTGATTAAGGAGCATGCTGTGAAAATCATACCCGCACTTTCTATGCTGGTCATCCTGCTGGCGCTGGCGGCCTGTGCTCAAGGTGAGACGGACGGAGGTCCTGCCGTGACGCAGCCTGTCAGCCAGTCAGATATGGGCGCTGAGCCGGCCAGCACCCCTTCTCTTCCCCAGGCGGAGAGCGGCAGCAGCCAGGACGATGAAGAAACAGACGCGCAGACAGATGGACTGCCGGACAAAGTACTGACCGCGTCAACCTGCTGCGGCATGGTGGTCGATATTTACCGGTACAACTACATACCCGACGCCCAGGTCTGGGGGGACGGGCGCATCCTCTGGATCGAATATCTGCAGGACGGCAGCCGGCTGGTGCAGGAAGGCTGGCTGACGCCGCAGCAGCTCGCAGACCTGCTCGAAGAGATCGAGCAGGCCGGGTTCTTTACCTGGGAGAGCCGCTACAGCAGCGACAGCGCCCCCTCCGACCTCCCGGAAAAGTGCATCAGCATCCAGACCCGCACGCGCACGAAGCAGGTGTGTGAGTATTACAGCGGGGCGCCGCAGGCATTCCACACGCTGTATGAGAAAGTCAGCCAGGGCGCCGGCCTTGAAGGGCAGGAATTCATCCCCGAGACCGGTTTTCTGACTGCATACCCGGCGGCCGGGGAGCCGGAAAACCCCGCGGCCGTCCCGCAGTGGCAGGTGAGCGAACCGGGAGTGTCTCTGCGTGAGGCGGAAGGAGGCGTGTGGGTCGAAGGGACAGCACTTCAAACGGCCTGGGAAATTATCAACGCCGACCTGTTCGGGCATCTGGTCTACGAGGACAACCAGCTTTACCAGCTTTCCGTGCAGGTGCCCGGGGTGAGCTTTACCAAGCCACCGCAGCCGTAAAGCACAGCTTGCGCGCCAATAGAAACAGGGATGGGCTCAGCGGCTGAACCCATCCCTGTTTTGTACGGCGAAAATGGCATCAATTTTGCTGGCCGGCCCGCAGCAGCGGCAAATAGAGATGCTCACTTAGATTGGACTGCGCCACCCCTGTTCCCCAGCCCAAATCCTTCAATACGCCCAGCGCCACCGGTCCCGGGTAGTGCTGCACCTCGCCGGCGGCCAGTGAATAGGTCATCAGCGCATTGGGTGTCCCTTCGAAAGCCTGCCCCAGGTGAGCAATGCTCGAACCGGAAGACCAGACATACGGGGCGTAAAGGGGCACATAGGCCCCACGGTTGGCGGCGACCGCAGCCGGACCTACAAAGAAAATATTATTACTCTGCAGCTGGTAGCCCAGCGCGGCAGAATGGTTCTGATAATTTTCCAGCAGTAACTGGCCGGCGCCGTTGGCCACAAAGCGGTCATAGATAATCGGGTAAAACGTTCCCGCCCCCCAGGAGCCTATCCCGCTGCTGACGTTAAAGGAATCGTAAAAACCCAGCCCGTGGCCCAGCTCGTGCAGCACCACGCTTACCAGGTCATATTTACCGGCCTTCGCTCCGTCCGTTCCGAAGTACCAGTTGCTGAAGCCGCTGTTGAACTGGGCGTTGATATCGTGATTTCTCTCGTCCAGGTCTCTTTTGGCCAGGTGGTTCGCCAGAGAAGATACGTACCAGGTATTGGGCTGACCGGCTCCGGTGAAATTGGCGCGCAGGTCCTCAAGCCAGGCGCCTCCCAGCACGCCTCGACCGAGGTAGTTCATATCTGTCCATTCAGCTCGCACGCGGATCGGAACCGGGGAGACAATCAGCGTTTCCCAGATGCTTTTTGCGTATTCAAAGGCTGCGATGGCCTGCGGATCCCAGCTTTGCGGGTCCACATACTCGACGATGATCGTCGCGGTTTTCGCCTGGCCTTCAGCAACAGCCCATGCCGGCGCCAGATTCCTGATCTCGGACCCGTCCCGTGGATCGGCCAGAATAATGATAGACGGCTCATCCGGAAGATTAAAAGTTTCCGGATCCAGGCTCTGCGCCTGTACACCCGGCACAGCTGCCAGGAAAAACAAGAAGAATAAGATCAGCAGCCCGGCTGCCGGCCGACCCCGCAGATTAACATTCATCCCGATGCCCTCTTCAATCCAAAGATAAAGGTAAAGACCTGCTAATCCCCCTGGCAGTATTCACTTTTAATGCACCACTTAAACACTCCTGCGGACTATAGCAAAAGGGAGAAAAACTGTCAAGCTTCGCGAGAAAAACTCTAATGTTTGTAAGGGAGAGCCCGGCTGTATTTGACAGGCGGCTGATTTTCGACTAAACTTGCATTGATCGACTATACGAAAAGAATTGAGACGGATTTGGAGGCATGGATATGTCCGCTGAGACAGTTGGCCCGGAAGCCAGCGCTCATATAACCGATCAGAACCTGCTCATCCCCACCATTAAAGCCTGGCGCATTTATCTGCAGGATCAGGGCAACTCACCACACACCATTAAAGCCTTCACTGCAGATCTCCGGCTGCTCGCATCATACCTCCCCCCCGATAGGACGCTGGGAAAGATCACAACCGCCGAACTGAACAACTTCCTGGAGTGGATGCAGAACGCCCGCGGGGTGCCCTGCAGCCCCAAAACCCTGGCCCGGCGCATCACCTCACTCAAAGCTTTCTTCCGCTGGCTGCACCAGAATGGGGTGATCCTGATTGACCCGGCTGAGAAGGTTGTCCAGCAGACGGCCGTCAGCCCGCTTCCTGTCGTGCTGACACCCGAGGAAGTCGACGCGGTGCTGGATGCGGCAAACGCACAGCGCCGCGCGGCGAAACCCGACGCTCGCACCTATACGCTGGTCTCCCTGCTGCTCAGCACCGGGATCAAGAAGGGGGAGTGCCTGAACCTCAGCCCGAATCATATTGACCTGGATGCGCCCGATGGCCCCCTGCTCTTTGTGCGCTATGCCAGCCCGAAGCACCGCTACAAGGAGCGCAAGATCGAGCTGCCCGAAAGCTGGATCGAGGCCTACCACGAATACAGGAGCCAGTATGATATCAGCGACCGCGTCTTTCCCTGGTCGCCGCGCCGGCTGGAGTACCTGCTGGAAGACCTGAGCATCGAGGCCGGAATCGAAAAGCACCTGTCCTTCGACATGTGCCGCTGGACAAGTGCTCTGACTGACTGGCGTTCTGGAATGGAGCCGAACAAGATCCGCCAGAAACTGGGTATTTCAAAAATTCAGTGGCGTGAAGTGAGTATGAAGCTCGAGCGTCTCGCTGGCGGTCATCCTGCCGCAGCAGGCGACACCACCCCCGCGGCTACATCCACTTAACCACGATATCGCCAATCACATTGGCTGCCTGGTCGCCGCGGTCGGCGGCATTCGACAGGTGGCGGTATATCTCCCGCAGCTTCAGGATCTCCATGACCCCATCGAGATCCTGAGGTGTGTTAAACAGCTCGTTGAGCGCCTCGCGGTAAACCTGCTCGACACGGTTCTCCAGAGCTTTAGCGCGCACTGCATGGTCGTTGGCCACATTGGGATGGTCTTCCAGGCGCAGCACTCCGCGATGGATTTCCACCGCGGCATTGGTCAACAGTGATACGATGCGCTCCAGGAAATGGTTGGGCTTAACCTTAAACATCACCAGTTCGTCAACAGTGGTGTTGGCGTAATCGAGCATATCGTCGATGGTGAGCGACAGTGAGAAGATATCCTCACGATCAAAGGGCGTGACAAAGGTGCGGTTCAACTCGTCGATCAGAATGCGCCGCACTTCGTCTGCTTCTTTTTCAATATCAGAAACCTTCTGGGCCAGGCTGTCGTCGCGCTTCTTCACATACTGCAGCAGGGTTTCCAATCCTTTTACCGTATATTCAGACTGTTGAGCCAGCAGTTCTACAAAACGGTTGCTCTTTTTCTTCCTGTTGAATAGCCTCATTGTAGATCCTTATCTATCATCCCCCTATTTGACTCATCGTGCGGTTCATGGGGATTTCTCCCTCAGCCAGCCTGTTCCCCCAGGGCTTATTCCAGATCCCCTCCACCACCAGGCTGCGCAGTTCTTCAAGCGTCGCGCCGGCGCGCAGAGGGGTGAGCAGATCGACTTCATTCTCTCTCAGCAGGCACAAACGCAGGCGGCCGTCCGGTGTCAGCCGTATGCGGGTGCAGCTGGCACAGAACGGGTGACTCAATGTCGAGATAAAGCCCACCACACCTTTGCCGTGTGAGAAGCGGTACAGGCGTGCTTCTCCATCCAGCTGGCCCCCGTTCAACGGTTCCAGTGTGCCCAGAGCGTCTTCGATGCGCGCCCGGATCTCTTCGGCGGTGACTACCCTGCTTGTCTGGAAATCTGTGGCCCCGGCAAATGGCATCATCTCGATAAAACGAATATGCCACGGGTTGTCGATTGTCAGGCGCGCCAGCTCAACCACGTCTTCGTCGTTGTAATCGCGGACCACTACCGTATTGATTTTAACCGGCAGCAGACCGGCTTCTTCGGCTGCACGCAGCCCTTCCCAGAAGCGCTCAATGGTTCCCAGGCGAGTTAACTGGCGGTACTTTTCCGGATCGAGCGTGTCCAGGCTGAAGTTTACCCGCTGCAGCCCGGCCTGCTTCAACGGGCCGGCAAGGCGTCCGAGGAGCAGTCCATTGGTCGTCATGCTGACCGAGCGGATACCGGGGGTGTGAGCGATGGCACCCACCAGATCAACAACATTAGCCCGCACAGTCGGCTCCCCGCCGGTGAGACGAATCTTATCGATGCCCAATCCGGCAAACAGACGGACCAGGGTCAGGATCTCCTCATCCTGCATCAGCTCCGCGCTGGGACGGAAGCTCATATCTTCCGGCATGCAGTACTGGCAGCGCAGGTTGCAGCGATCCGTCAGACTGATGCGAAGATAGTGGATGCGGCGACCGTAACGATCAAAAGCCATTTTTTCAACCTCTGAGCTAGAAAAATTATATCAGCACCGGAAGAGAATGCTCGATATTAAGTTTTATTTTAGGGAGAAGGTCACACGGAATCCATCCATTTGTCACTATATTCACTCCAAACTATCCCCTATCTTTAAACTGCAGTACTTTGACACTGTGTGCAGCTGGTCCGTCTCCAGGTCAACTGCAGTCCTGTGGGGTCAGATCTCACCTTTGTGCTTTTCTCTGGAGATCCCAGGTCGCTTTCAACCTTTACATTGTAGAAAACCGGATCTATCTGGAACACGAACAATAAATGGAAAACATACAGGTACAGGTGAATCTGTACGGCAAAATCGCCAGTAAAGCCGGAGGCCGGCATATTGCCCGGCTGAACCTCACGCTCCCGCAGGGCGCTGCTGTTTGCGATCTGCTTGCACAACTGGGAATCGCAGACCATGAGCGCGGTTACCTGTTTGTGAATGCAGTGCTGTGTGAAGTCCCCGGAATTTCGACAGGAGGTGCAGAGGTATTGAAAGACGGTGACCATGTGGGTATTTTTTCGCTCGACCATATGTGGCCGTACCAGTACCGTGATGGCGTGCCCATGTCAGCTTCATTGAAGCAGACATTGTCCGCACAGGATTCTGGACACGGCGCAATGCGTCACACATACCAGAATAAAAAAACCGATCCATAAAACCATGCACAACGACCATGAGCACACCATCCGATTTTTAGCAAAACCAGGAGGACAGCAATGGCCAAAAAAATCTTGAGAATTAACATGACGGACCTGACCGCCACATATGAGGACGTCCCCGAAAAATGGGCACGCTGGGCAGGGCGCGGGTTGACATCGCACATCATATTCGACGAAGTCGACCCCACCTGCCACCCGCTGGGACCGCACAACAAGCTGGTCATAGCTCCTGGCTGGGTGACCGGTTCTCCGGCTGCGCCGAGCAGCGGACGCACCTCCTTTGGCGCAAAAAGCCCGCTCACCGGGGGTATCAAGGAATCGAACGCCGGGGGTCTCTCCGGACAGAAGATTGCCCGACTGGGACTGGCGGCCATCATTATCGAAGGCACACCGCCTGCGAACAAGTGGTATACGCTGGTCATTACGAAGGATGGAGTGAAATTCGAAGATGCTGCTCCCCTCGTCGGAAAAGGCATGTATGAAACCGATGAAATTCTGTGGGAGAAGTATCCGAATACAGCCGTCATCGGCATTGGGCCCGCCGGTGAGATGAAGCTGTCCAATGCCGGCATTTCGGTCAATGATCCGGAAAACAAACCCGGTCGCTACGCCGGACGCGGCGGATTGGGCGCTGTGATGGGAGCGCGCGGGGTAAAAGCCATCGTTGTGGATGACACCGGCGGCAGCACGGTAGAAATCGCGAACCCCGAATTGTTCAAGATCGGGCGGCGCAAGCTCACGGAGGCCACTCAGGAACACGCGCTGACGAAAAAAGACGGCGCCCTCAACACCTATGGAACCGCCGTGCTGGTGAATATTTTGAATGAGGCCGGCGGCCTGCCCACGCGCAACTTCAGTTCCGGCCAGTTTGAAGGCGCGGCGAAAATCTCGGGCGAGATGCTCAACGAAGTCATTACTGAACGCGGCGGCGAAGGTGAGGTCGGGCACGGCTGCCATCCGGGGTGCATTATCAAGTGCTCGAACATTTACCCGGATGAAGAGGGCAAAGCCTATGTTTCGGCCATCGAATATGAGACCGCCTGGGCCCTGGGAGCCAACTGCGGCATCGACGATCTTGAATACGTAGCCCACATGACGCGAGAGTGCAACGACGCCGGTCTCGACACCATCGAGGCAGGCAACACGATTGCCATCGCTATGGAAGCAGGTCTGCTCGAATTTGGAGATGCCAAAGGAGCCCTGGAACTGCTGCGCGAGGTCAAGAACGGGACATATCTGGGGCGCATCATCGGCCAGGGTGTTGAAGCTACGGCGAAAGCATTTGGCGTCTACCGGGTCCCCACGGTGAAAGGGCAGTCCATGCCGGCTTACGAGCCGCGCGCCGTCAAGGGCATCGGCATCACCTACGCCACCACACCCATGGGAGCGGACCACACCGCCGGTTACACAATTGCGCCCGAGATCGCCGGCGTAAGCGGCAAGCTTGACCCGCTGAGCACCGAAGGGAAAGCACAGCTTTCGCTGACCTTCCAGGCGGCGACTGCATTTATCGACAGCACCGGCTACTGCCTGTTCACCGCCTTCCCCATCCTGGATATCCCGAAGGGCTGGGAAGGCATGGCAGAAACGGTTGCCGGCGTCACCGGGATGGACATCACCGGTGATGACGTCATTGACATCGGCAAAGAGATCCTCAAAGTCGAGCGCCTGTTCAACGAGCGCGCCGGCTTTACCAGCGCCGATGACCGGCCGCCGGAGTTTATGCGCTACGAAAAGCTCCCGCCGCACAACGTCGTCTGGGACGTCACGGATGAACAGCTCGATGAGGTATTCAACTGGGTGCACAACGGGAAGGCGTAATCCCACAGCCTGACCGTTCGCCGGGCTGTCCCGGCGGATCGATAAGAAACAGCTTCCGGAAGCGAGTACTCGTTTCCGGAAGCTTTGTTTTTTAACTCCTTCGCAGCGCGCCTGTCAGCCGCCCCCTACTGCCGGGAAAATGCCAATGACATCTTCCGGGTCCAGCCGGGTCGCCAGGCCGTTCTCCAGAAATGTGGCATCCCGCCCGTTTACGAAGAGATGGACATGAGAATACATCTCTCCATGTTCATTCAGCAGTTCGCGCTGCAGCGCCGGGAAACAGCGGATCATCTCGTTGATGAGGTCCTGTACTGTAGCGCCAGCGGGAAGGTCAAACTCCACCGTTTTTCCACCGACGATCTGGCGCAGCGTGGCGTAAAAATTGACCTTCATATCCTACTCTCCGGTTAAGATGGGCTGCCTTACTGAAATTATAGCAGAGCACGGTTTATATGATTTGTATAATTTGCACCTCTGTTGTACAATGCATCACAACATCAGTTCAGGCCCTCATGCTTGCACATCAAAACGATAATACATTGCATAAAGATTATGAAGGTAGAGCCATTTAATCATATGAAGCATCCGGGAACACTGCACCATATACCTTTACCGAAAACGACAGGTTGAAGAATGGATCGAGACAACATCAGATCGCCTGACCAACGCCAGGATGATTTTCAACATACGGCTCGCTTCTTAGAGGTGTTTCACCAGGCGATCGAAACCTCCGATTTTTCCCTGCTGCTGGACACAATCGTTGATCACGGCATCCAGTTCGGAGAAGCTGCGGCCGGAATTCTCTACCTGTACGATGCTGACAGAGACAGTTATGTTGCGGCAGCCTCCAGAGGCGTTGAGGTTGCTTACGACAAGGCCGGTCATCTGGTGCTGCCGGACGAATGCCACCTGCAGCTCCTGCAGGGCAGAATGGTTGTGGTGGATGAGGGGCAGAGATGGTTTTCTCAAGCCGCAGCAGAGGGTTTTGCGGATTTCAGCTCTGCCGTGCTGATCCCCTTCCTGTGGCAGACCCGGGTTACAGCAGTGCTGGTTCTTCTCTTTTCCGTCACCCGACCGGTGCTGCCTGATTCTGCTGCCGAGCTGATGCCGTTCTTTGCAGGACAGGCTGCCGTTGTGATCGAAAACGTGCGCCTGCTTGAATCGGAACAGCAGCGGCGAATCGAAGCCGAAATGCTGCGCAGCGCCTCCATCGCCATCACGGCCACGCTCAGTCTGGAGGAGGTGCTCGACAACATCCTCATTAATCTGGAAAAAGTCATCTCTTACGACCGGGCAGCGGTTTTCCTCCTGAATGGATCACATTTATTTGCTCAGGCCTGCCGCGGGTTTGCCAACCCGGAGGAGCTGATCGGAAAAGAATTTCCCGCCGATGACGAAATTTTCCAGCACATCCGCCAGAGCGGCAAATCGCTGATCCTGGAAGACGCCCGTTCAGACCCGCGCTTCAAGGGCTGGGCCGGGACGGAACAGATCTGCAGCTGGATGGGGATCCCGCTGCTGGTGAACAATCAAACGATCGGTTACCTGACCTGCGACAGCTTCCAGAAAGGCATCTACAATCAAAAAGCGGCCTCCGTGGCCGAGGCGTTCGCCAACCAGGCCGCCATGTCGATCACCAACGCACGCCTGTATGAAGCCGAACATAAGGCCCGGCAGCAGGCGGAAATTCTGCGGGAAGTCGCCCGCGTGGTGAGCAGCAGCCTGGATATTGAGAAGATCCTGTCAACCGTCCTGGAACAGATCCAGCGCATACTGACATTTGATCGCGCCTCCGTAATCCTGTTCGACTCGAAGGGAAAGCCGACCCTTGCCGCCGGAATGGGTTTCAAAAACAAGAGCCTGGTGAAGCGGCAGATTCGCTGCAGGCTTGCAGAGAGCCGGATTATCCAGCGCATGAACGAAAGCCTGTCACCGGTTCTGATCAAAGATGTGCGCCAGGACCCGGACTGGATCTCGCTTACAGAGGGGGAAAGCGTGCGTTCTTTCCTGGGTGTTCCCCTCGTTAACAGGGGATCAGCCATCGGGGCACTGCTGATCGACAGCCACCAGGAGGGCGCCTTTATTGAAGCCGATTTGGCCATGATCGAAACCCTGGCGCAGCATCTTACCGTCGCCATTGAGAATGCACGCCTCTTCGAGGCGGAGCGTGAACAGCTTCTGCTGTCCAAGACGCTTCAGGAAGTCGGTGCCCTGCTGACCAGCAAGCTGTCGCTGGAAGAAGTCCTCGAACAGATCCTCGATCTGTTAGGGAAAGTGGTGCATTATGACAGCGCCTCTATTCAACTGCTCAACGCGAAGAACCGGCTGGAGCTGACCGCTGGAAGGGGCTTTCCGGATATTAACATCGCCCGCCAGATCGTCGATGAGCTGAGCAGTCACACACTGAAAAACCATTGGGACAAGCTGGAAGTGATCCCGGATACCCGTAAAGACAATCGCTGGCTCGTGTACCCGGGCTCAGAGTACATCCGGTCGTGGATCGGGGCGCCGCTGCTCGTTAAAGGCCGCTTCATCGGTGTCCTCAACGTCGACTCATCCATTCCAAATGAATTCGATTCACGCGCCGGAGAGACGGTGATGGCCTTTGCCAATCAGGCCGCCATCGCCATTGAGAATGCGCGTCTGTTTAAGGCCGAGCGCGCGGCCCGTTCCCGGGCAGAAGCCTTCATGGAAGCGGCCCGGGTGATCGGCGCATCCCTGTCCCTCCAGGACGTGCTGGGCACCGTGCTGGATCAGATACAGCGGGTGCTCCCTTATGACAGCGCCAGTGTGATGCTCGTGGAAGGGAGCCAGATTCGCGTCCAGGCCTACCGAGGGTACGAGAAGTTTGGTGGTGAGGAACTGGCAAAGAATGTTTCCTTCGATATCCTGGAAAGCGAAACGGCCGGCGCTGTGGTCCGCCAGAACCTGCCGGTGGTTGTCGTCGATACGCACACCGATCCACGCTGGGCTCGCAGGGAAAGCATGCAGTATATTCGCTCCTGGATGGGAGTCCCCCTCAGCGTGCGCGATCAGGTCATCGGCGTGCTCAGTCTGGACCGCTGCCAGCCCGGCGGTTTCAGCGATGAGGAAGTGCAGTTAGCGCGCTCATTTGCTGTACACACCTCGGCAGCCATTGAAAATGCGCGCCTGTTTGAAAAAGCGGCCAAAGAACGCCGCCACCTCAGCCTGCTGTACGATGTTGGCCGGGAGCTTACCCGCTCCCTGGATCCCTTTGTGATCCTTCAGAGTGCCATAACGCTCACCTGCCAGACTCTGGGGGGCCACATCGGCAATGCCTTTTTATACGATCCAGTGGAAGATCGTCTGCACCTGGTTGCTCTGAGCGGTAGAGATTCCCACCTGCTTCCTGAGCTGAATCGCAAACTGGCAATGAAGCCTGGCGTGGGCCTGGCTGGCTGGGCGGCCCAGAACCGCATCGCGGCTTACGCCCCGGATGTCACCCGGGATCCCCGCTGGAAGCATGTTTCTATCGCTGAAGGAGACATCGAAGTCCGCTCGGCCATGGCCGCTCCGATTCTCGATGGCGAGCGCCTGCTGGGCGCCATTACGGTGATGCATACGTCTCCGGATGCATTTGACGCCGTCCAGCTCGAACTGCTCAAGGCCATCTGCCAGGAACTGGCGCTGGCACTGAGCAATGCCATCAGCTATCAACTGGTGGAACGCAGGCTGGCGGAGATCACCCTGATTCAAAATCTCTCGCAAACTTTTGCCCAGCGGCTGGAAAAATCCAAGCTGCTGGACGAAGTCGTCATCCAGTTAGCCGGGCGTTTCGACTATTCACA
>JAAYXE010000107.1 GCA_012516075.1 Chloroflexota bacterium
CCTTTAAAACGTCATATAATCTTAGTAAATAGCGGTTCACCGTCGAAAAAATCCTCACAGGAGCGAAAAATGCCCATCAAACACGTCTCCATCGAAGCCGAGCAGGTCGATGGCTACACCATCCAGGCCACAGCCGGTTCGCACACGGTGTTCATCGACCAGCCTGTCAAAGGCGGCGGGGGGGACAACGGTCCCACCCCTCTCGAGTACCTGTTCCTCTCTCTGGGCGGATGCGTGATCACCATTGGCTACATCATCGCCCGCCAGCGCCGCCTGCCTGTGCGCAAGATCTCGGTGAAGGTGGAAGGTGAGCTCGACACAGATGTGCTCTCCGGCAAGGCCACCGGGCCGCGCCCCGGCTTCCAGTGGATCCGCGTGATCACCGACATCGACGCCGATATGACGCAGGAAGAGAAAGAGCAGTTCATTCGCGATGTCGACGCTCGCTGCCCGATTTCCGACAACATCTTCAACACCACCCCGGTCGAGATCGTCGTCAGCCAGCCCGAGGCGGTCGCCTAGCTCGTACTGCAGCCCCAGCCTGCACCTTAAATGAAACAGGCGCAGATCCGTCTGCGCCTGTTCTTTTTCTACCTTACTCGTCTGCTCTACCGCTGCAGCAGCTCGCGCAGGCGGTAGAGCAGGCGGAAAGCGGTCTCCCGCTGCCGGGGTTCCGGTTTTCGCTTCGGTTTGACTTCTTTCACCAGTCGTTCCCTGTGGGCTTCGTCCAACAACATCTGATACCGGCTTTCCTGTAAGGCTCTGAGAAGATGTTCGTTCACCATGGCACTCCTCCTGTCGTGAACGTCAGATCAGCTTCTGCTCTTGCAGTAGTCACCGGCTGCTTTTCAGGATCAGATGCTGCGCCGGCGCCCCCTGGGCTTGACATCTTATATGTAACCATCTATAATGTTTATGCAGGTTACACCTACAGTATATCAGCATCTACATAACCTGTCAAGCTGTTTTTGAAGGTTATAGATTAGAAAAACTGAGTGCCACGCCAGCAAGGAGGAGAAGCGGTGAAGCGGATACTGGATGAGAGCGAACTGAACCTGGAGAGCGGCCGGCTGTGCCTGGAGTTTGCCAACACCGCCGACTGGCACGCCCGCGCCGAGCCGGTGGAGACCCTGCACGAATACAGCGACCTGATTGCCTGGGCCGAGCGGGTGGGGCTGGTATCGGGTGAGGAAGCGCAGGCCCTGGCCCGTGAAGCCCTGCGTGACCCGGAGCAGGCCGCGAACGTGCTGGCCTGGGGCATCGAACTGCGCGAGGCGATCTACCGCGTCCTGGTGGCTGCCAGCCGCGGCGAGGCGGCCGACCCTCTGGATCTGAAGATCCTCAACCGCGGCATCTCCCAGGCCAGCGCCCGGGCGCACCTGATGCCCGACGGCGAGGGTTATACCTGGGTCTGGTCCGAGGAAGGGCCGGCGCTCGAGAGCCTGCTCTGGCCGGTAGCGCGTTCCACGGCCGCCGTGCTCACCTCCGGCGACCTGCTGCGTGTGGGCCAGTGCGCCGACGACCGCGGCTGCGGCTGGCTGTTCTTCGACACCTCGCGCAACCGCTCCCGGCGCTGGTGCGACATGCGCGGCTGCGGCAACCGCGCCAAGGCCCGCCGCCACTACAACCGCACCCACCGGGGGAAGGGGGAGAACGAGCAGGTCCTGACGACACAACCGTAGCCCGGCCCGGTCTCGCCTCCGGCCGGACCATCCACGGGGGCCTTAAAAGTCATTACCTGGCGTTTCAACCAACCTCCCGCGGCACTGGCGAAATGCCTTTAATTAAGATACACTCTTAATAAGAGTTGTCGGATCCGAATAAGGGAGGTGTTCGATCGATCCCATTCCGGCCCTCACGGCTGTTTTCCCCCAGATCTGTGACGACCCCCGGGACCCGCCCGAGGTGCGCATGGAGAAAACCCTGCTGCTGGCCACCAGCATCCTGGTCATCTCGGCCGCCGCGCTGTGGGGCTGTGTTTTCCTGCTCTTTTCCGAGTTCGTAGCAGCCGGGATTTCGTTCGCCTACTCCGCCTTCACCCTGGCCGGCGTCGGTTCGCTCAGCTACGGCCGCAGTCACCGCTGGTTCCTCTACACCCAGCTCCTGCTGGGGTTAATCATCCCCTTTGTGCATATGGTCGTGCTCGGCGGCTTCTGGCAGTCGGGCGGTATTATGCTCTGGTCGCTGATCAGCCCGATGGGCGCCCTGGTGCTGTTCGGCCGCGGGCGCGCCCTGCCCTGGGCGGTGGCGTTCCTGACCCTGTTCGGGCTGGCGGCTGTCATCCAGCCGCTGGTCGTCCATATCAACAATCTGCCCGAAGGGCTGGTGAACCTGCTCACGGTGATGAACTTTGCCGCGGTGTCGGTGATCACCCTGATGGTGCTCAACTACTTCATCAACGAGAAAGACGAAGCCTACCGCCTGCTGCGCATCGAGGAAGCCAAGTCTGAGGAACTGCTGCTCAACGTGCTGCCGCGCGAGATCGCCGCCACCCTGAAAAACGATAACCACACCATCGCCGACCAGTTCGAGAGCATCAGCGTGCTCTTCGCCGACCTGGTGGGGTTCACCCCGCTCACGGCGCGCATGCCCCCGGTGGATGTGGTCAACCTGCTCAACGAGATCTTCTCGCATTTCGACTCGCTGGTAGAGAAGTACGGCGTGGAGAAGATCCGCACCATCGGCGACAGCTACATGGTGGCCGCCGGTGCGCCGGTCCCGGTGCCCGATCACGCCCGGCGCCTGGCGCGCCTGGCCCTCGAGATGCGCCATTACCTCCAGTCGCACGAGTTTGCACCCGACCTGCACATCGAATTCCGCATCGGCATGAACTCCGGCCCGGCAGTGGGCGGGGTGATCGGACGCAAGCGGTTCGTCTACGACGTGTGGGGCGACGCCGTCAACATCGCCAGCCGCATGGAATCGCAGGGCGTGGCCGGGCGCATCCAGGTGGCCCAGCCCATGCACGATCTGATCTGCGGTGAGTTTATCTTCGAGCAGCGCGGCGTGATCGAAATCAAAGGCAAAGGGCAGATGCAAACCTGGTTCCTGGAAGGAGAGCGAGTATGAAAACCGCTGTTTACCGTACTTACGAGGCCGAAAGCGGCCGCGCCCCAGCTCTCACCCGCCTGGTCGCCGCGCTGCTGGTCCCCTTTCTGCTGGCTGCCGCCGGCCTGCTGATGATCTTCCCGGCCGACCCTGCCCGCTTCGCCTGGCCGATCAACCCGCGCCTCACCGCTCTCATCATGGGCGCCGGTTATCTTTCGGGGGCTTACTTCTTCTCCCGTCTGGCCCTTTCCGGAAACTGGCGTGCGTACGCCCTGGGGCTGCTGCCGGTCACCGCCTTCGCCTGGCTCTCGGGCATCGAGACGCTTGTCCACTGGCACCGCTTTAACCACGAGCACTCCGCCTTTTTCGCCTGGGTGGCGCTCTACGCCGTCACGCCCTTCCTGCTGCCGGTGCTGTGGTTCGCCAACCGCCATCTCTGGGATACCGGTCTGCAGGACGGGGAAGCGCGCATCCCGCCTGTGCCGCGCACTGCGCTGTGGGTGCTCGGCGGGCTGATCGCCTTCACCGGCCTGCTGCTCTTCCTGGCCCCGCAGGTCTGGGCGGCCACCTGGCCCTGGCAGATCTCCCCTCTCACCGGGATGGTGATGGGAAGCTGGTTCATCCTTGCCGGCCTCACCGACGTGTTAATGGGGGTGGACGGCCGCTGGGGCGTGGTGCGCCGCATGCTGGAAACGCAGCTCATCGGCCTGGCCGGCATCATGGTCGCCTTCCTGCGCGGCTGGAGCGACCTGGACCTGTCGAACCCGCTGGCGCCGGGGTTCGTCGCCTTTATGGTCCTGCTCTTTCTTTTCCTGACCGGCCTGTACCTGAGCATGACCGCCCGCAGCCGCGCATAAACCCTGTCTGTCAGTTCCATTCACGGCCCGCACACTGCTGTGCGGGCCGTGCGCGTTAAGCTGACAACGGATTTGAGAACGGATTTCACGGATTTGTCCCCTCCCCTGTGAGCGGCACGCCGAAGGCAGGGGTGCGCTGCGGGGGAGGCCGTGGTGCTCACAAGGTCAGGTTTATACAAAAAGGATCAAGAAATTCATGCCGCACGATTCAGAATACACGGAAGTAAGGCGAAACGGACTTCCACCCGCAGGCCGCTTCGACTGCAGGCAATAAACACCGCAGCCAGGCATCCTGAGCGGCGGTCAAAGAACGACCGCCTGGTCGAAGGGCGCCTGGTTGCGGCACTAAGAGGCCCGGCAGTCATGAAGAGATTAAAAAACTACCCTTATAAGGATGCGGAGGTGGGGTTGAGAACGGATTTCACAGATTTGTCCTCTCCCCTGCATGGCAGCCTGCCGGCCGGCAGGCTTGCTCAGGCGGGGAAGGGTCAGGGTGGGGGTAATAAACAGGGCATTTCGACGGGCAGCGAGCTTCCTGATGCCTGCATCAACGGTCTGTCACTGACAACGGCGAACAGAGCCGGTTAACCCCTCGGGGGAGGGGTATTTTTCTGCTAATCCCCTGTTTTTCACCCCCTTTTGCGTTTCGCAAACCGCCGCATGTGTGTAGAATGGGAGTAAACAGAACAGATGTTCTATTTTGTTCCAGGAGGATGACCTTGACCGCCCAGAACCAACGCCGTACGGGCTCCGGCTCCGGCATCTGCACAGCCCCGGACGCCGGGCCGGCCCGCTCCCTCTACCCGCTCAAAAAGCTCGAAACCTGCCTGCTGCTTGCCCTGGCACTCAGCCCCGGTCCCCGCGGGGCAGGGCAGCTCGCTGTGGACACCGGCTGGAGCAAGAACCGCGTCACGGCCGGCCTGCAGCATCTGGCCGCACAGGGCCTGGTCGTGCGCGGCAAGCGCTATAACGACTGGTCTCTCACCCCGCGGGGCCGTGAGCTGCTGCAGGCTGCAGGGATCCCCGGCGCTGCCGGCAGCGAACCGGCCGCGCGCGACACCAGCACTTCCCGGCCTGAATCCGCCGGCTGCGGAGCAGACAGCTCCGTATTCCACGGCACGCTGGCCCATCCCGGCCCGGATTTCCCCTCCACGCTGGCCGGTTCGGGAGTCCCATTTTCGTTCGATCCACCGCAAACGGGAGTCCCATTTTCGCTGGCAGATATCGATGCGGGAGTCCCATTTTTGAATGCAGACCCGGATCCGGGAGTCCCATTTTCATCGGATGCATGCGATGCGGGAGTCCCATTTTTGCAGGTCCATTCAGACCCGGGAGTCCCATTTTTGCGGGTGTCATCTTTAAGTCAAGAAGAAGTTAAGGA
>JAAYXE010000108.1 GCA_012516075.1 Chloroflexota bacterium
CCTCCCCTCGACCGGAGAAATCCCGCCCTCCCAGCCCCCCGGACTGAACCGGGGTCTGACCGGCCGGCTGGTTCTGATCCAGTACCATCCGGAAGGCAACCGGCTGCTGGAGCTCAACCTGACCAGCGGACAGGTGCAGGAGCTGTTCAAAGCCCCCAACCGGAGCTGGCTGTCTGAGGCTGTGGTCAGCCCCGCAGGAGACCAGATCCTGCTCACGTATGCCGCCCCACCTCCGGATAATACGCCCCAGTTCGGTTTCACCGATTTCTACCTGCTGACTTATCGCGGCGTCCGGACGCCGCGCCCCTTCCTGCTGCGCACGGAAGCGGAGGAATCATTTTTCCATCCGGCCTGGTCGCCCGATGGCCAATCCATCTACTACACGCGCCTCTACCGCCAGAACCCGGATGAACGCGTTCCCAGATATCAAAATGATATCGAACAGATAACTCTGAACGGAGATCGCAGGACCGTGCTCCCGCACGCGCTGTGGCCGGCGGTTTCGCCCGACGGGACAACAATTTCTTACCTCACCGCCGACGAGACCGGGCTGGGGAACGATCTGTATATCGCTTCCGCTGATGGCAGCAGCCCCACCCCCGTTCTTAAACCCGGCGCAGCCACACCAGTGGATGCCCATCTGTTCACCGCCGATGGGACCTCCTTGGTGTTCAGCATGGTCAATCCCCCGGAAGAGGCGCCGGCTTCCTGGATGCAGCGCTTTTTCGGCGTTCAAACCGTTCGCGCGCACAACGTGCCCTCCGACTGGTATTCCATGCCCATCCAGGGCGGTGAGCCGCAGCGGCTGACCAATCTGAACGATCTCAGCCTGTCTGGGGATATATCACCGGATGGAAAATATATGGCCTTTATCAGCGCAACCGGCCTGTATATGATGGATCTGGAAAGCGGCGAGGTCTTCCAGGTCTGGGCAGACATGATGGTCGGGACGGTGGACTGGATCCCCTGACGGTAACCGACCGCTGGTAAGCTCACGGAAATAAGGGGAAACCCGCAAGAACCACATAGGGTTTTCCCTTATTTCATCAGGAGATCTCCCTATTGTGCCTCCCGCCGCTCCCCTTTATAGTAATTCCGTACACCCCGCTTGACGATCACGAGAGCAGATGGGCTTAAGGCAGTGCAAGCTGGGATTGGATTCTGAATTGCTGGTTTACAGCAAAAGGAGGGAGGGACATGCGTAATATGAAGAGATGGCTGTGGATTACTGCTGTGCTTGCGCTGCTTCTGGCGGCCTGCTCGCCGGGCGACGGCCCTGTTCCCGGTACGGGTGGTGAGGGGACAGCCCTTCCCGGGGGGACAGATTCTGTACCATCCGAGGCCGTTCTTGCAGCCCAGACATGGCTGGCAGGCGAGCTCGGTGTTACCCCAGACCAGGTAGAGATCATAAACGCCCAGCAGCAGGACTGGGCTGATTCCTGCCTGGAGCTAGGTCAGGCTAATGAATCCTGTGCGGCAGTGATCACACCAGGATGGAGAATCACGTTTTCTGTTGACGGCGACGAGTACGAGGTGCGCACCGATGACACTGGAACGGTTTTCCGCAGCCCACAGCTCCTCGTACCAGCCAGCGGAACAGACCCGCTGGCTGGTACGCGCTGGGAGCTGGTAAGCTTCGGGCCGGAAGGAGCGGAAGAACCGGTGATCGAAGGTGCAGCGCCCATTCTCCAGTTTGAAGAAGGCGGACAGGCATTTGGAACCGGAGGATGCAACTCATTCAGCACATCCTATACCGCCGGTGACCAGCTCGCTTTCACAGCAATCGCCGCGACCCGGATGGCCTGTATGGAACCGGAAGGCGTCCAGGAGCAGGAACAACGCTTTTTCGAAGCTATGGAGGCAGCCGGGGAGTTCGAGCTGACCGACGATCAGCTGGTGATCCGCTACGACGACGGCATGGGTGTGCTCACCTTTAACCGGGTGGAGGAGGAGAGCGGTGTGAGCGATACGGAACTAACCGGTACCCAGTGGGTTCTGGAGAGCTTTGGTTCCGAGCAGGGTGAAGAACCCGTTGTTGGAGAGACTCCTCTCACGCTGAGGTTCAACCCCGACGGTCAGACAGGCGGTGAGGGGGGCTGCAACATCTTCGGCGGCACGTATGAAGTACAGGGCAGCCAGATTTCTTTCAGCCAGATGTTCAGCACCCTGCGTGCCTGCACAGATGATGCCGTCAACCAGCAGGAAACACGCTATCTGCAGGCTTTGCAGAACGCCACGGAGTATGAGCTCAGCGGCGACAGCCTGGTGATCCATTATGCCGGCGAGCAGGGAGAGGGCACCCTCAATTTCACCCCTCTCACAGAAGGTTCATAAGCGGTTCCCGTTGAGGGCCGGTGAACTTACAGGTAAATTGAGCGGAAAGGACCAGGATAAGATCATGAAGGGTAGTGAAGATGTCATGGAAGGGAAATGGAAGCAGCTGCGCGGCCGGGTCAAAGAGGCCTGGGGCGTGCTGACGGATGATGAAATCGACCAGATTGGCGGAAAACGCGACCGCCTGGTCGGTTTGCTGCAGGAGAGGTTAGGCTACACCCGCATGCAGGCGGATCGGGAGATCGACCGCCTGCTGGATGACCTGGACCGCAGCGCATGAGCAAACAGAAAGGCGGAGGGAGCAAAAACTCTCTCCGCCTTTCTGATTTTAACGCCGCTGACCGTGCCTGCCCTTGAAATTGTTACCCTCAGGGTCCGCCTTTACGCGGTCCGCGCAGCCCGCCGCAGGACAAGGGCGCCGATCAGAGCCAGTGCGCCAAAGCCGGCAGCCAGCATCAGAGGGAACAGCGCTGTCGAGCGGCCTGCGGATGGGTTGGTGTCCGCTAAGGATGGTCGACCGGCTGCGGGCATTCCCTTATCCGGCGGCGCCGGCGCGCTTGCCTCCTGCTGTGCAGGCATTTTGTCAACTTCCAGCGCTGCGGCCGGCACCAGGGTGACGTCGAAAGATGCGAGGATCTCCCGGAAGGCGGCCGCCGTGGAGGGATGCGCAGTGAGCCACTCGGCATTGATCTCCCGGTTTATTTCCGGATCAGGGCTGAACACCGTGCCAAACACCCGCTCCTGGTGAAAAATATCGTTCTCCCCGTCTGCCTGCGGGTAGTACTGCACCCGCATGTATTCTTCAGGGCCTTCCCCGATATCCATAAAGATTGTGATCTGGTAACCGGTCATGTTAGAGACATCTGGCGGTGTCTCCAGCATCGATCCGCGCGGAAAACCGATTTCCATTAGCGCCAGGTTTGCCGATAGGTCGTCGATGCGCAGCTCATCATCGATCCCGGGCCCGCGGATGATGATATGGGTGATCCCTTTCGCAAACACCAGTCCCGTTGGAATTACCAGCAGAAACAGGGCTGCCAGCACCGCCAGCCAGTAGAAACGCTTTTTTTCGTTAATCATCTTACCTCCTCGAACCTGACTACCTGTTACGCCGCATTCTGAAGGATATACACCGCCTGCTGGATTGGGGTTCCCAGAGATCTCCGCCCATTAAGGGCGGTCAAAAAAACCCCCTGTGCGGATCACAGAGGGTTATTGACTGGAAAGTGGTTTTAATATTCAGGGGATGTCCTTTTCGACATAAGGCAGGAAATAGGGCGTTGCGGTGACGAACGGAATTTGCGTCTCAGTCGGATCAGGAGGTGGATAGGGGTTGTAAGGGGTTGGAGTAGCGCATCGTCCCGGGCCAGGATAGGGACCGGGGTTACAGGTTGGCACCGGTCCACCGCCATTCTCGATTTTATTTAATAGAATTGGGATATAAATGTGGTAACCAATTTAAACAATTGAATAAGCAGTGAGCAGCAACACAGCAACAACAGCAATCACGACCATCGTCCTGCGTTTCATAAGTACCCTTTCTATGTAATTATGATGAAGTGAGTGGGCAGCATTATTATACAGCATTACCCTTTTGTTACATTTTGCAATGGACCACAGATAAATAACAAGACACCCCGCAGTTATGCGGGGTGTCTTGTTTACAAGGAAAACGGGGATTACAGCGGCGGGATGGAAACGACCAGGTCATAGCGCGTTGGTCCTTCCGGCCGGCCCCTGACGTGGATGTAATAATCCTGGGTGGCCGGCAGTTCACCGCTGAAGCGCGTTGCCTCGGCATGATCCGAAATCAGCACCGTACCATCCGCACCCCATATGGACAGGATCGCCTTTCCTTCAGCGAAGCCCAGTTCGACCGTCATGGTCTGCCCTTCCAGCGCCCGGATGACATAGAGGTCCGATTCAGAGGCCCCCAGGCGGCCGGTGACTTCAGCCGAGGTTGCTCCGCGCTCAAAGGATATGCGCTCCGGAACTGGCGTGGGCTGGCTGCCCGACAGCGGCGGGATGGAGACGACCAGGTCGTAGCGTGTCTCGCCGTCCGGGCGGCCCTTCAGCAGGATGTAATAATCCTGAGTGGAGGGCAGCACGCCGCTGAAGCGCGTGGCTTCGGCGTGATCCGACAGCAGCACCGTGCCGTCTGCGCCCCACACAGCCAGGATGGCTTTACCAACGCTGAACCCCAGTTCGACCGTCATGGTCTGCCCTTTCAGCGCCCGGATGACATACAGGTCTGATCCGGAAGCCCGCAGCCGGCCGCTCACTTCGGCAGACGTAGCGCCGGTCCGGAACGTGATGCGTTCCGGGGCGGGTGTGCTCTCGCCGCCCTGCAGCGGGGGAATGCTCACTGTCATGCGGTATTTGGTCTCTCCGTCTGGACGACCTTTGACGTGGATGTAGTAATCCTGTGTGGATGGAAGCTGCCCGCTGAAGCGGGAGGCTTCGGCATGGTCCGACATCAGCACCGTACCATCCGCGCCCCATACGGCCAGAATGGCCCGGCCTTCGTCGAACGACAGCTCAACCGTCATCGTCTGCCCCGCCAGCGCCCGGATTACGTATAGATCCGATCCGGATGCCGGCAGTTCACCCGATACCGCAGCGGAGGCAGCGCCGCTGGCAAAGTTGATGCGTTCGGCCTGAGGCGTAACAGCCGCGACTGTAGGCGTATTCTGAGCGGCCGGTGTCTCCGTTGGCGTGGTGGGATCGCTTAACCAGCGGAAGGTAGCTACAATCTCTTCAAAGATTTCCGATTCGGCCTCCTGGTCATATTCCGGAGGCGGAGTGGCCTGCAGTTCGGGCGTGAAAGAGTGCAGCACAAAGTCCATGCTGACGCAGCGCTCGTCCTGCTCGATCAGATAAGCCGTCCAGTCGTAGCGGTTTCCGGCAGCCGCCCCCTGACCGGTCTGGCGGGTGAAGGTGTAATCGCCGATCACCACCATCTCGGTTGGCACGGTTGCCGGATCATGCCCCTCCGCCAGCGGGCTGGTGCATGATTCTGCATTTTCTACGACAGAAATATCCAGGTATTTTTCGGTCAGGTTCGTGCCCGCAGTGAAGGGTAGATCGATGCGGGCAGTGGTCTCTGTCTGCTCGCGCAGTTCAGCATCCTGCGGGTATTGAACCTCGAAGCCAAAGCGCTCGCTGCGGCATACATCCCAGCTCTGCTCAGCCGCATCGACCACGCCGGAGCACAGCAGTTCAGCCGCCGGCGTTTCGTCCACCTCGCCGCCGGCGCGCTCAAAGCGCAGCACGCCCTGGCCGTTGTTGTACCAGATCGCCAGCCGGTCGCCGTCCAGTTCGAACTCAGACGCCGCCTCCAGGGCCTGGTAAAACAGCGCTTCCTGGTCCATCACCTCAGCCTGTGCACAGGCCATCATCGTGCTGATCACCGGCTCGAAGCGGATGGTGTTCCCATCCACCTGGAACAGCGAGCTGTATGAGTTACACCCGCCGCTCCCGACAGCCTGGCCATCGGAACGAAATTCAAGGGTAACCTCTGACCCCTCGACGACCGGTGACTCAGCACCCGGTTCGCCCAGCGCTGCAAGCAGCCAGCGAGTTCCTTCCAGTTCCACGATCGTTTCGGTCGCTTCGGGTGTCTGCTCAGGCGCTTCAGTTTCCGGCAGGACGGCCTCTGGCGTCGTGCCGGTCTGGGGGACGTCTGTGTTTGCTGCCGGTCCGGGCTGCGCTGAACAGGCTGCCAGCGCCAGCATCAGGACCAGCATCAGAGCTGCAATCAGCCGGAATTCCGACTTTAGCATCTTTTACCTCCTTAACTATTGGCTTTCCAAGCCGCCGGACCAATGCTCAGGGTTACGGCTGCGGAGAACAGCAGTCGATGACCACGGTGCAGTGAAGAGGCGGCTTTCTCGACACGCGATCAATCTTGGAACTACGCCACTCAGTTTTCGGTATGGTGTGGAGGAAACGGGGAAACGTCCGCCGGCAAAAGGTCTGCGGACTTCTGGTGCAGCGCAGTCCAGGGTCTCTGACCGCTTCCCGTTAATGACGAAGGGGCAGAGCAATTAGTTCCCGCCTGCTATGCTGGATTTTAACCCGGATTGGAGCGAATGGGTTGACCGGTGCAGGGGGCAGACTGCAGCTTCAATAATCCTGACCCTTGAAAAAAGGATATAAAGGTGTATAA
>JAAYXE010000109.1 GCA_012516075.1 Chloroflexota bacterium
CAGGTCTGCACAGCGGGGTAGTATTACATTGCGCGTCGCGCCGGTTGTCTTGCTGCTGCCCGGCCGCTAACGGGGTCGTCTACACCGCCTCCTCCAGGCCCTGGCGGATGCGTGCGGCGGCGTCGTCAAGAGCGGAGCGTTCGGGCCGGTTCCTATAATGCGGCCCGAAGACAAAACCGAAACCGTCGCCGGTGTAGCGCGGCAGTACGTGCAGGTGCACATGGAAAACCTCCTGCCCGGCCGCTTCACCATCGGCCAGGAAGAAGTTCACACCTTCGCAGCGCAGCCCCGAGCGGCGCAGCGCCGCGGCGATGCGCTGGCCCACCTGAAACATCCGCCCACCGGTTTCGCCGGGCAGTTCGCTCAGGTCTGCGGCATGGTTATTGGGGATCACCAGCACGTGCCCGGGGTTGACCGGCTGGATATCCATAAAGGCAGTGACCAGTTCATCTTCGTAAACCCGGCTGGCAGGGGCTGCGCCTTGTACGATGGCGCAGAAGATGCAGGGGGTTGATTGATGATCGTTATGCTCGTCCATTCTTCCCTCGTATTGCAGGTCATCAGGGTCAATCCAGCTCCCAGAAGGCGATTTCGGTAATGCGGACCGTAAAATCTCCTGTATTGGCGGCGCCGATAAAGGGACCGAAGGCGCCGCGGTCATACGCCGTGTGCGTCAGCCGGGTGAGCAGGTTCCCGTTAGCGAACAGCGAGATGCTGGCGCCGCGCGCCATAACACCGATGCGGTTCTCGCCCTCCGTCCGGATGTGCTCGCTGGGGGTCCAATCGATGATGACTGTGTATTCATCGCCGTCCCAGATGCGCAGGGCGTACTCGCCGGCGCAGTTGATCCCGAAGAGGTAGCCCTCGTTGGGCTCCGGGGCACGGAACAGCAGACCGAAGCGGTCGCGCCCGCTGCAGGGTTCCGGTTCTGCGGTCATCTCCAGGTAGAAATCCTGCAGCCGCGGCACCGCCACCATCCAGCTTTCCCAGCCGTCGGCGTTCAGGGCGGTCATCTCGAGCGCCTGGTCGACGATCTCCATCGTCACATGGTCGTCGTCGTACAGCGGCCAGCGCAGGTCGCTGCTGAAATCGTCCACCCAATCCGGCTCGCCTAATTCCTGGCGAGGATCCCCGGCGGGCGGGGTCGGGCTGGAGGTTGGAGAAGGCGTTACGTCTGGAACGCCGGTGGTTGGCGCTGTGGTGGGGGCAGTGCTGGTTTGTGCCGGCGCGGCATCTGTGCCGGCTGCCTGCCGGGTTAGCTGGGCAGCGACGGTCCCGGCTGCGGCGGTGAACTCGGCCGCCGGGGCGGTCTGTGTGGCGGCGCCGGATGGCATGTTGCAGGCCAGTGCGGGCAGGATGAGCAGCGCCATCAGGAAGGTGAACGTCCTGAGGTGAGCCTTCATCTTCAGTCTCCTGTGGATTGGCGGCTGGCTACCAGGACAGCCACTTCTGGGGCGTGACCTTCACCAGCAGCCGGTATTTTGTGTCGGTGGTGATGTTCCATTCGTACTTATGCTGAAACTGGGCGACCACTTCCGGCGGCCAGGGCTGGGGCACGGAGCCGGCGGTCCCCTCGCAGATGACGGGGTGCGCACCGTCCTCCAGCGCCAGGGCCACCCGGGGGTTGGTCTGGATGTTGCGGCCTTTTACACCCTCCGGATCGATGCAGACGTAGAGAGCGGCCTCATGCCAGACGAACCAGACCGGGGTGAGGTGCGGCCGGCCGTCGGGGCGGACACTGGCAAACCAGATATTGCGCGCTTCCTGCAGGCGTGTGACGATTTCGGTGCTGGTTTCGGCGATCACTGGCTAACTCCTGTTCTGAACCAAGACCTGCTCGTGCATTTTCTGAATATGGAATATTTATTTTCTTGTGGAAAGGGCCCTTCGATCCGGTAAAGCGTAATGTCTGAAAAGGCCCTCCTGCCAATGAAATGGATTGTATCAGATCCGGAGGCAGGCTTTAGTGTGTCGTCATTGATACCTGCGGAATGGACAGGTTCAGCACGCTACAGGATGGGGCCCCTGAAAAGTGAAAATGTAATTTTTACCATGCATTTGTAAAGTAAAATTAACACAGTCCTATCCACCCGCCGACCCAAAACAATGAGGATAACATCGTGAAACGGAAACTCCACTGCCTCACGCTTTTCGCTGCGCTGCTGGCCGCCCTGGGCAGCCTGTTCGGTACGCCTGCCGGTAATGCACTGGCCGGCCCGGACCAGCCTGCCCTTTAGCCGGAGGGCGCGGCACTCTCTGCAGGCGGAGATGCTCCTTCGGGAGAGCCTGTGGAACTCCTGAATGTCACGGTCACCCTGGAGGATGGCGCTTCCGGTGTGTACCCGCTGGCGGCTGCCGGTCTGCAGGCAGGCTACGACCACCACATCTTCCTACCTCTGATCACCGATCCGTATAAAGAACCACCCACCCGGACGCCGCCAGCTGCCCCTGCCGGGCTTAAGGCCAGCCTGAGCGAATACAGCGGGTTTATCCTGAAGTGGACGGACCGCTCTTCCGATGAAACCGGATTCCGGATCGAACGCAGGGTGAGGGGGGTGGATTCCGACTATGTCGAGCTGGCGACAGTCGGAAGGAACACAACTGAATACTTCGACAGCAGCTCCCCAATCCATTATAAGAAAGAATATACGTACCGCGTGACGGCGGTCGGCCCTGCCGGGAACTCAAAGCCGGCAGTCGTTACGTTTACCGCTCCGGCCCCACCTGCCGTCAAACCGGCTGCGCCGGCGGACTGCTGGGTTGAGGCCATCACCCCACATCAGCCATCTTCTTCTGGGAAGACAGTTCGGATAATGAAGAATATTTCGACCTGTGGATCATCCAGGAAGCGGATATCGATCTGGGGTGGCGTCCCCTGGCCCGGATTGAGGCCAACGCCACCTTCGTAACCGTAATCGACCTGGTCCCCAATGATCTCACCGGACTGTCCATTACAGCGGTAAACACTGCCGGGGAATCGGTGACTGACTGCGCGGTTACCTTCCGCACAAAACCGAAAAGCACATCGTTCAGGCTGGTCAACCATGCTTCCTACCCGATCAACTCGATCCTGATCGATGGCGTGGAGCAGCTTCCGGCCTATCCGCTAAATGTTCCACCCGGCAGCTACTATGAGATCCCGCTCTCAGAAGGCACTCATGTCCTGCAGTACACCACCGGATGGTGGCAGGACAAAGACAGCCGCTTCAATATGTACACCGTCCG
Source organism: Chloroflexota bacterium (assembly GCA_012516075.1). Classification (GTDB taxonomy): domain Bacteria; phylum Chloroflexota; class Anaerolineae; order Anaerolineales; family UBA4823; genus JAAYXE01. The sequence continues at coordinate 3,226 of JAAYXE010000109.1, forward strand.
GGGAAAGATGGTGATTAAAGCCGGTGATAACGTTCTGGAAGTTAAGGACCCGGCAATCACGGACCTCATGACCCAGTTCAGCGAGGAGGGATACTGGGAGGGCTACTACTTCGACTCGCAGGCAAACTGCCGGACGGCGGCATTTCGCTTTTTCGACGACGGCACGTATGTGAACTATGTCAGCAACCAGCCAGTTGGAAGCGGTAAATATCTCGAAACCGGACGAAACCCGAACCTGTTCAGCGTGAACTTTGCCGTCCAGGAGAAGGGTAAGTCCGCCCTGGAGGGCGTGTTGAACGAGATCTACGGTTATTTCTACCTCCCCAACGGCCCAACCGGCTGGAAGATGATCCAGTACACGTATAAGCCGCAGGGGTATTTCTACAACCCCTTCTGCCCGTGATGGTCCGCATACCCTGACGAGCGGTGGAGTGGATGGACCTGCCGGCGCCGGTTTGCATCTACCGGCGCCGGTCTTTTTCGTCCGCTGCAGCAGCCCGGGACCGTTCTGCGATGTTCGCCGGCTCTGCGGTTCACCTCTTACCGGTTTGCCGAAAGTGAATTAGAATTGACCACACCGATACACCCGCGAATAGAGGTAGCACGATGCCAATTTATGAATATTACTGCCGGGATTGTGGGACCCGCTTCGAGACCATGCGCGCTATGCGGGAGGCGGACGATCCCATTGAATGCAAGCACTGCGAGAGCGAGAACACGTTGCGGCTGCTCTCCATGTTCAACGCCCAGAGCGGCGGTCGCGTCATCGCCGGCGGCGGCGGATGTGGGGGCTGCAGCGGCGGTACCTGCGCATCCTGCGGGCACCATTAGGCGCTGCACTCGCCCGCCGGCACTACGCCGGGAGAATCCAGGTGGGAAATGCAAGATGACCTCGAATTATTCGCCCTGATTTTCGAGGATCAGGGAAAGGCCGGAAAAGCGCTGCAGATCTTGCGAAGCGCAGAGCGGGAATCTGGAATCAAACTGGTCAATGCGGCCACGGCTGCGAAGGACGAACAGGGCCGGGTACGTCTGAACGAGCGTGAAGATGTGGACCCGCTCCACGGCGCAGCGGCGGGCGCAGTCCTCGGGGCGCTCATCGGCCTGCTGGTCGGTCCGGGCGGGGCGATCCTGGGCGCGGCAGCAGGAGCGGCTGCCGGCGGCATGGCAGCACGCCAGCTCGATTATGGATTCGATAAGGATTTCATCCAGGAACTGAAAGAAGGGCTGCAGAGCGGACACTCGGCACTGCTGGTGCAGGTGGAGGAGCGCTGGTCCGGCCCGGCGCTGCAGGCGCTTGAACCGCTGGAGGGCAAGGTGCTGCGAAATATCCTGCGCAAAGACCTGCTGCGGCGTATGAAGCAGGAAGAATGAGATGATCTTTTACCAGGGGGAAATGCCAGTGGGGGAAGCCAGGAAAAGCTGAAAATGCCGGTGTTGATCTGCATCGCCGAAAACGACCGCGAAACTCCGCCGGAGCTGGCGCGCCAGATCGCAGAAGACTCACCCCACGGGGTCTACAAGAGCTATCCCGTGGCTCATTTTGACTTATACCGCCCGGACGTGCGCGCCCGGGTGCTGGAGGACCAGACCAGCTTTTTGCATGCACATCTGCTTCAGAAGTGCTGTCTGTGCTCTCTGCTTATTTGACTGGCGGTTGATTCGCAGGAGCTTTTTTCAGACCCATATAATGGCGGCGCAGATCGGGCTCCAGATGCTCGACGGCGTAGCGCAGCGCAGTGCGCGGCATGGTCGCGGCGTGACGGTCCAGGAAGGCCAGCAGGCGCGGCCGGTCACTGTCTCCGGCGGCACGCAGCGCCCAGCCCACCGCCTTGTGGATCAGGTCCTGATCGTCGTGCAGCAGCAGTCCGGCGATGCGGAAGGCGTCATCCATGTCCCCCTCACGGATCAGGTACAGCGTGCTGACCATCGCCGTGCGGCGCTCCCACAGGCTGGGTGAGCGCGCCAGGGTGTAGAGGATGTCGCGCGGTTTATCCTGCAGGTAGCGGCCGATCACATGGGGCGCGGCGGCATCCACCAGGTCCCAGTTGTTGATGCGGTCGTGGCGCTGCAGGTAGAGATCGTACAGCTCTTTCCTGCGGCTTTCGGGGGTCTTCTTGCGGCGCGCCTGTTTGTCCATGATGCTCAAACCGCCGGCGCGCGCTTCGTGGTAGGGGCTGTTGAGCAGTTTGTCGATCTCTGGCGGTGGGAGTTCAATAAACTCCTTCGCCAGATCGAAAACATCTCGAAAGCGAACCCCGAGGAAGCGGTCTCCTTCAGCATATTCGCCTTTGCCGGTTTTGAAGTAGCGCTGGTGCTGCACGCGCTGTTCCTCCGAGCTCAGGGCGTGCAGCCTCTCGAGGAAAGCTTCTGCGCTGAGCTGCGCGGGGACTGCCATGTTTGCCTCCTGAGGGTCAGATGCCGGGCGGGATCTCCTGTAATGCCCAGGAGTTGCCGTCGGGGTCGCTGAAGTAGGCATATTTAATGCCGCGGTCGTGCTCGTCGATCTCGCTGAGCTCCAGGCCGCGCTGCTTCAGGGCGGCGCAGGCCTCCCGGATGTCATCCACCACCAGGTGCAGGGCTTTTACCGATCCCGGCTGCATCTCCGAAATCTCTGGCAGACCGGCGCTGATCACGATCGAGCAGCCGGATCCGGGCGGGGTGAGCTGGACCACGCGCATACCATCCCGGCTGACGTCGTGGTCCAGGTGAAAGCCAACAACGTGCTGGTAAAAGTCGCGGGCGCGGTCCACATCCGAGACGGGCACAGGTACGAGCTCGAGCCTCATCCGGGGGACAGGGGTCTGGTCTGTCATTGTAACGCCTCCTTTTCTGCTTGAAAATGCCGCTCTGCTAGTGCGGTATTAACCCGCAGGTGACGTTGACGATCGTGCCGGTCATGCCCGCGGCGCGGTCGGAAGCCAGGAAGGCGGCCGTCCCGGCGACCTGCAGCAGGGTAACCGCGCGGCGCAGCATGGTCATCTGGGCGAAGCCTTCGAGCATGGCTTGCAGGCCGGCCTCGTCGAACTGCATGTTCTCGTTCACCGCCGCGATCGCCTCCGGGGTCATGGTCTCAACCACGCCGGCAGTCCAGATGCCCAGCACGCGCACGCCCTGCGGCCCGACTTCCGCAGCCAGGGTGCGCAGCAGCGCTTCCATGGCTGCATCTGCGGGCGGGGTGCTGCCCATCATGGGCACTCCCGAACCGGACCCGCTGGTGATCATCAGGATCACCCCCGAGCCCCGGGCTGTCATATGCCGGGCCGCGGCACGGGCGGTGATGAACTGCGCGCTCAGGCCGTTCACCACGGCGCGCAGGTAGTCGTCGAGAGTCATGTCGACCAGCGGGATTCCCTGGACGTCGCCGCGGCTGATCAGGTTGAACGAGATGTCCACGCCGCCGGCCTGGTCGATGACGGACTGCAGGTGGGCTTCGACGGCCCCTTCGTCCAGCGCATCGACCTGGGCGGCCTGCGCCCGGCCGCCGGCGCTGCGGATCTCTTCCGCCAGGGCCTCCACTTTGCTGAGCGTGCGGCCGGTGAGATACAGGTTCGCGCCTTCGTGAGAAAAGGTCTGCGCCAGCCCCCGGCCGATCCCGCCGCCGGCGCCGTAAAGAACTGCGGTCTTCCCTTCGAGCAGCATACATACCTCCCTTAGTTGCGTGTGATTTGTAATCTGATCTTACCGGGAACGGCCGGGGAAGTCTTGTAAAAAATGGCAAGGATTTACGCCGGGGAAAAATACGATGGTGTGAACCCCAGAAAGCGCTTGAGCGAGCGGGTCAGGTGGGGCTGGTCGTAGTAGCCGAGCTGGAACACCACGTCCAGGACAGGCACGCCCTGTGAGAGCAGGGAAGCAGCCTGCCAGGCGCGGTGGTACTGCTGGATGTGTTTATAGGGCAGGCCGGCCGTGTGCAGGAAGCGGTGGCGCACGGTGCGCGGCGAAACGTCCGGCGTGCGGCCCTCCAGCATGGTGTGTACAACGGGGTCAAAGGCCAGCGACCCGTCGCGCACCAGGCGGTCGACGAAGGTTTCAACGTTTTCGAAGTCGGGGACCTGCCAGGATGAGCTGTGCAGCCAGAATTTTGATCCGGTCGCTGCGGGGAGGGGGATTTCGGTATTAAGGAATTTATGAGTGGGAAGAAACGGCAGGTAGGCGCCCAGCTTGAAGCGGATCCAGAGCAGCTCACCGCCGGCCTGGTAGCGGGTCACCCCGGCGGAGGACCAGGGGCCGACCAGCAGCGAGCGCACCCGGCCCCCGGCGCGCAGGATCACCAGGTGCCAGCAGACCTCCGCCGGGCGTATGGTCGCATCGTCCTGCAGGGTGATGCCGCGCGTCACCGACTGGATATAGGTTGAATCGGAAGGCCGTTCTTCAAAGGCAATACTCACCGCATTTCCCCGCTCTGTGCTGGTTTCCCCCTGCTTTCGATTATGCACATATGTTCTAATCTGTCAAGGCGCTGTCCGGAGTGATCCGGTCTGGATTTAAAAAAAGCGGCACCGGCGTGGTATCATTTTTTTTAATCCGGCACATCTGAAATTCGATCCCTATGCGAGATCGCGGGATGCAGACGGGCACCATCGCTGGCCTGTTCTGTTCGCGGCACGCCGGTGCGGGCCTTTTTTCTGCCTGAAAAAGGAATAATCGCTTTCGAGCCTGGCACTGTCAAACACGCGCTGGCGCTGCCTGCCGCGTTCATGTTCGAGCGTGATGGGGAACCGGGTATATCCGCTCCTCCACAGCGGCTCTTTTAATTATTTTCCATTATTCTGGAGTGTTTTTAAGATGAGTACGACGGTTGAACAGCAGCACAGCAGCCCGCCGCCCATCGTCCGGGTGGCCGGCACGCATCGAGAAATCGGACAGCAGATCGGCGAGGCGATGCGCCCGCAGGTGCAGCACAGCATCGAGAACGCCCGGGCGCTGCTGGCCGGCACGTATGATGATCTACAGCTTACCTGGGATGACGCCGTGATCCAGGCGCGCAAGTACGTGCCTTTTGCCCAGGAGCGCTACCCGCAGTACGTTGAAGAACTGGCCGGCATTGCCGAAGGGGCGAACGTGCCTTTCGTGGACCTGGCCGTGCTGAACGCCCTGGAGGCGGTTACCATGGACGCGCTGCACCTGACCAAGTGCACGAGCATGGCTGTGAACGAGGAACGCACGGCGGACGGTCACGTGCTGGTGGCGCACAACGAGGACTGGATGCCCGAGGACGAGCCGGACGTGTACATCGTCCACGCCTCTCCGGTGGACGAGCCGCCGTTCCTGGCGATGACCTACGGCGGCCTGCTGCCCAACATCGGTTTCAACGCCGCCGGCATCGCCCAGTGCTGCGATTCAGTGTCCCCCAAAGATTCGCGCATCGGGATCCCGCGCGTGGTGGTGTCGCGCGCTGTCCTGGCGGCGAAAACCCCGGCCGACGCCATGCGCCATATGCTTGTCCCGCACCGGGCGGCCGGATACAATCACCTGCTGGTTCACGAGAGCGGGGAGCTGTACAGCGTGGAGGTCTCAGCGCGCCATTTTGCCATCCTGTACGGCGAAAACGGGTATATTGCGCACACCAACCACTACCTGGACCGCCGCATGCAGGAGATCGAGAAAGACCCCGACGAACTGATCGCCACCCGCATCCGCTATTTCCGTGCCCTGCGCCTGCTGCGCCAGATCCCCGAGCACACGATCAAGACGATGCAGGCCATCCAGCGCGATCATCTGAACTACCCCGATTCGATCTGCAATCACCGCGAGCACCCGACCAATCCGCTGGAGCGCAACAAGACGATCAATGCCCTGGTGATCGACCTGACGGCGCGCGTGATGTACCTGGCGTGGGGCAATCCCTGCACGAACGCGTACCATACGTATCATCTGGATTGTTGATTCTGAGGGGGATGGACGCGGAGGATTTTCGAACCGCTGAAGCGCTGAATCACTGCAAGGGACTGAAACGCTGAAAGCAGGTCCTTAAGCGGTTCAGTAAAAATCAGCGCCTCAGTGGTTCAAACCGCTCACCGCTGAAGCGCTGAAAGCCACTTTGAACGGACCGCCTGCATTCGCCCACAGGCGGCGGGCAGTCTGAGCGACATGCTCCGCATGGTCGGTCGAAGTGTGCTCGTTAGCTAAGTCGCCCGCAGGCGCGCGGAACGGCTTGCTGCGCACGCCCGGTCGAAGCGGCCTGCGGGCGGGGAAGGTGGCGCTCTTAAAGCAGCGTTCCCAGGCTCTGGCAGGACCCATTTGAGATAGGTTATGAGCCTGTCATCGCCGTGCTCCGGTGGTTCCAGGGCCGGTGCAGGTGTGTGGCAGCGCGCTGATTTGGGCGGGGGAGATGATTAAACCGCTGAAAGCAGGTCCTTCAGCGGTTCAGTAAAAATCAGTGCATCTGCATTTCAGACCTATCAAAACGCTGAAAAAGGACACGGAGGCCGCGGAAGAACGCTGAGAACGCGGATGTGAGAATATTAACATCCGCTGCCGTCAGCGATCGTCCGTGTCCTTTTTTCATAAACTCAATCCGCAGCGGGTGCGGGGGCGGGCCGGGCGGTCAGGGTGCGCGGGTCGCGCACGAAGATCTGCAGCACCAGCAGAGTGATCAGGCCGCCAATGGCCGAGGCGATGAACGTGGCCCGGTAGCCGGCGGCGTCGGCGAGCAGGCCGCCCAGGAAGGGCGCCAGGATGGTGGCCGGGGCGACCAGGCTGTTCGCCATGGCGATGTACGCCGGGCGGTCGGCTTCGGTGCCGAACTCGAGCGTCATGGCCAGGCTCATGGTCCAGTTGGCGATGTTGGCGATGCCAGCCAGAATGAACACCGGGTAAAACCAGCCCGGGCTGGGGGCCAGCCAGGCCAGCACGGCGCTCACCGTGGCGCAGACGATGCCCACCGCCATCATGCCGCGGTGGCTCCAGCGGTCGCCAAGCCAGCCCATGATGGGGTTGGCGACGATCTGCACAGCCAGCAGCAGGCTGGTGAACACGCCCACCTGCAGCTCGTCCACGCCGTGATCCTGTACGGCGTAAACCGTGTAGAAAGAGAGACCGATGATGGCTACCTGGGTCAGGCAGCGCACGGTCAGGAACCAGCGGAAGTTGCCATCGCGGCGCAGAATGGCGCCCAGGCCGGCCCAGAAGTTGGGCTGCGGGGGCGGGACATCTTCCGGCGCCCGGGCCGGTTCGCGCGTGGTCGAGAGCCAGTAGAACGAGAAGAGCAGCGAAGCGGCGGCGATGGCGAAGCACAGGGCGAAATCCTGCGGGCTTTCCATGCTCGAGAGGATCAGCCCGGCGATGGTGGCGCCAATGCTCCCCAGCAGGTTGTTGAAGGCCGACTGCATGCCGTAAAACGTGCCCACCCAGTCGGGGGGGATGATCTTACCGATCATGGCCTGCCAGGCGGTGGCCGACAGCCCCCCACCCAGCCCCTGCCAGATCAGCATGATGTAGGTAAGCACCAGGCCCCACTTCAGGCCGATCTGCGGAAGAAACCAGGCGATCAGGGCCAGGCCGATAAAGGGCAGGCGCTCGTGGATGGACATGCGCAGCATGAGCGGCTTGTATACCCGCTGGCGGGCCACGCCCTGGGCCATGAGAACCTGGGGAAGCTGCCAGCCCACGCTGTGGATCGCCGGGATCAGGCCGATGAGCACGGCCGAATCGGTCATGGTGCTGACGAACAGCGGGATCACCGTAACAAACGAAGCGATGCCAACGGCAAAGCCGAAAAAGCCGCCGTCCATCAGGTTGGCGAAGATGTTGTATTTCAGGTTTTTACGAATCTCGGATTGAATCATAACCCTACCGGCATACTGAAAACCCCCCGGCGCGGGAACCTGGGGGCGTTTTTATCGAATTCTGGCCTGAAAGAAACTTATGAAAAGGCGGGCTGAAGCGCTGTCAGCGGGCCGCAGGAATTATATCAGAAGCCGGGGGATCGGAAGAGCCCGATTTTTTCAACAGGCGGGCCATGCGGTGTTCCAGCTCGGGCAGGATCTGGCGGCGCTGGTAGAGGGGAAAGCGCGGGCTTCCGGCGATCTCGATCGCCTGCTGGGTCCAGTAGATGGCCGTGGGCAGGTCGCGGGCGTGGTGTTCGTAGTACTTGGCCAGCTCCTCGCAGGATGAGATCTGCCCGTAGCCGGCCGCCTTCTCCCACAGCGGCAGGGCCTGGGTGTAATTGCCCTGCTTCTTGTGGATGGCCGCCAGGCGCTCGATGGCCTCCAGCAGGGCATCCTGGGGCAGGTCGTGGTCGAGGCCGGCCAGGTACAGGCGGGCGGCGGTCTCCAGATCGTTGAGCGATTCGAACAGGCGCGCCAGCGCCAGCAGGTCCACGCCGTGCTCCAGGTTACATTCGAGCGGGCGCGCCAGCAGGCCGGCCATGTGGTTAAACAGCGCCACCATGGAGACGACGTCCATGGCGTTGTGGTAGAACACGCTCTTCAGGGGGCGGGCGTCGCCGTCGCGCAGGTATTGAAAATACAGGCTAGGGATCATCCAGCCGGGGACGTCATCTTCGGTGCGTTCGGCGCCCAGGATGTGGAACTCGAGATTGCCCAGGGTGCGGCTGGGCAGCCGGTCGCGCCACAGGCGGCGGGCCAGGTGCAGCAGGTCCACGTGGGGATAATCGCGGAAGGAACGCTGCCAGCCGTGGGTGATGAAGCGCGTGGAGATCAGCGGCAGGTCGAAGGCTTTGCCGTTGAAGGTCACCAGGGCGCTGCAGGGGGCGATGAACTCTTCGAAGGCCAGGAGCTGCGCTGGCTCTTCGATGGGATCGCGCATAAAAAACTGGGCCAGGTGGAAGGTGTCGCCGTCGAAGCGCCCGGCGCCGATCAGGAAGGCGAACGTGCCGGCGCCGCCGGAGAGGCCGGTGGTCTCGGTGTCGATGAAGGCGAAGCAGTCGCGCTGCATGGAGGCGATGCGCGGGTCACCGGCCCATTCGGCGATGACCTGCAGCGGGGCGTCGATTTCCAGGGGGATCCGGCCGTGCAGCGAGCCGACTGTGAAGGTCTTCTCCACCAGGTAGGCCTCGCCCACCTGAGTCTGGACCGTGCGGCCGGACAGCACCTGCGAGATGCCGTTGGGGCTGCGCGGCGGAGGCGGTTTGATGTTCTGCGCCCCTATCTGGACGCCGAGCGCTTTCAGTCGGTCGGAGATACCAGCCATGCTGCGATTCTACCCGTCAAATCCTGCGGTACCGGCGCACAGCGCTTGCAGTATTGCAATGGTCTCGCGCTTGCCACCCTGACCGTTCTCCCCACCGGGGCCAACGCAGGAAGGGCAGCCGTCTGTGCAGGCACAGTCCTGCACCAGGTCGAGGGCGCGGCGCACCAGTTCATCGTGCAGCTCGAAGAGGCGCTGGCTGAAGCCGATGCCGGCCGGCACCTGGTCGTAGAGCACCACGGTCGGGCGGCCGCCAGTGAGGGGCGACTGCGGGTCGGTGTGCACGCCCAGATCGCGCGGGTCGCACATCAGGAAGAAGGGCGCCAGGTGCCCCAGGACAAACCCCAGGCCAGCCAGGCCGCTGCGCACCCGCACGGCGGTCTCCACCCGGCGGTGGCAGGAGGGGCACAGGGTTACCAGGTTGGAGAGCTGGTTGGCCTGCTCGGGGCTGGCGAACAGTTTGAAGGGCGTCTTGTGGTGCACGTCGTGCTGGCGGCCGTTCTCGGGTATCCCGCACACCTGGCAGCGGTAGCCGTCGCGCTGGCGCACCTGCTCGCGGATCTGGCGCCAGCCCGGACCGTAGGCGTTGGGATCATTGGTCCACAGCCCCTGCTCGCGCAGCCGGTCGACGGTGCTGTCGGCCAGCCCCAGCCAGTAGCCGGTGGTCTGGAGATGGGTAGGCGGCAGGCTGAGGTCTCCCTGGCCGAGCAGCTCGTTGCTGTACCAGCGGCGCTTGCGGAAGCCGGTGATGGTGGAGGTGACCTGGATATCGCCGTGGGCGCGCGTGGCCCCCGGCACCTGCTCTTCGTGGGCGATTTCGAGCACCTGCACCTCGGTCTCCATCAGGGGCTCGGTGTAGTAATCGGTCTCGGCCGCCTCCAGGCGCGCCACTCTGGCTTCCAGGTCCAGGTCTCTGACGATGTAGGTCTGGCCTTCGTGCAGGTAGACCGCCTCCGGGTGCACCATCCAGTGGGCGCTTTCCAGGTCGACCTCGCCCAGCGTGTACGGCCGGTCATCGATCTCCGTCTGCAGCAGCACGTTGCTGATCGAGGCGCTGCGCAGAGAGACCGACTGGGCGGGATACTCGTCGGCCATCCAGAAATATTTCTGGCCAGAGCGGTGCAGCACCTGTTCGCTGCGCAGAAACTCGAGGAACTCCTCGACCTGCTCTGGCGGGACGCTGCCGAAGGCGTCGCCGGTCTGGAAGGGAAGCTCGAAGGCCGCACAGCGCAGGTGGTTGAGCAGGATGAGCAGGTTATCGGGGTTGACCAGCGCCTGCTCGGGGGTGCGCTCGAAGAAGTAATCCGGGTGGTGGGCCAGGAACTGGTCCAGCGGGTCGGCAGTGGCGACCAGCACCGCCAGGGCCGCCGCGTCGCCGCGGCCGGCGCGCCCGGCCTGCTGCCAGGTGGCGGCGATGGTGCCCGGGTAGCCCACCAGCACGGCGGCGCCCAGCCCGCCGATATCGATGCCCAGCTCGAGAGCATTGGTGGCGACCACCGCCCGTACGCTGCCCTGGCGCAGTCCCTTTTCGATCTCACGCCGCTGGGAGGGCAGGTAGCCGCTGCGGTAGCCGCGTATGGCGGCGGAGGGAGCCGCACCGGAGGAGGGGCTGCCCGGCCGGCCCTGCAGGCGCTCGCGCAGGTAGGTCAGGATCAGCTCCACCGTGCGGCGCGAGCGGCCGAAGATGATGGTCTGCACCTGGTACGCCAGCAGGTCGTCCGCCAGGTGGATGCTCTCCTGAACTGCGCTGCGCCGCAGGCCCAGGTCGGGATCGACCAGGGGCGGGTTGTAGATCAGGAAGTGGCGCGGTCCACGAGCGGAGCCGTCGTTGTCGACCAGGGCGACGGGCGCCTCCACCAGGCGCTCCGCCAGGCCGGTGGGGTTGGCAATGGTGGCTGAGGTGAGGATGAAGCGCGGGCTGGCGCCGTAGAAGCGGGCGATGCGCCGCAGCCGGCGCAGCACATTGGCAACATGCGACCCGAACACACCCCGGTAAGTGTGCAGCTCGTCGATGACCACGTAGTCCAGGCTGCGGAAGAAATCAGCCCAGGCCGTGTGGTGCGGCAGGATGCCGGTGTGGAGCATGTCGGGGTTGGTGATGATCAGGCGTGCATTACGGCGGATGGCCGGACGCGCGCTGCTGGGAGTGTCGCCGTCATACACGGCTACCGGCACCCGCGTCAGGCGAGCACGGGTCTGCAGTTCCGGAGCGATCATGGACGGGTCCGCCGCTGCGGCTTCGGCCGCCTGCACCAGGTTTTCGAGGGCGCTGGCCTGATCCTGGGCTAACGCTTTGGTGGGGAAGATGTACAGGGCGCGCGATTCTGGGCTGTTGAACAGGCGGTCGAGCACGGGCAGGTTGTAGCACAGCGTCTTGCCCGAGGCGGTGCCGGTGACGACGACAAAATGCTCGCCGCGGCAGGCATGGCGCCAGGCGTCCGCCTGGTGACTGTAGAGCGCATGGATGCCGCGCCGGCGCAGAGCAGCCGCCAGCGCGGGGTGCAGCTCCGCAGGCAGCGGCTCGAGCTGGGGCGGCCGGGCAGGCTCGGAGCGCCAGGCGCTGATGTTATCGCCCACCTCGGGGGTGGCGCGCCAGCGGGAGATCAGGCGAGATACCGGCATTGCGCGTATTTACCCATTTTCGGTCTTGAAAATAACCGCGGCGTACATGTTGTTGTCCGGTTCGTCGAAAAAGCAGTGCACCTTCCAGCCGGTGCTTTCCAGAATGGACTGCATCTCCTCTTTCGAGACAATTAAATATTCAAACCAGGCGGAGGCCACAGCACGGAAGCGCACGCGTATGCTCAGCTGGCCGGGCATGCGCCCGCGGCGGCGGTTCATCTCGTGGTAGGCCAGGTGCTCCGGCGCGACCCCCGGGTAGGGGTCGTTGCTCTCCACGATCAGGCGGGCGTCGGGGGAGGTCATTTCATGGAAGCGCCTCAGCATGCGCCGGGCGCCTTCGGGGCTCTCGAACAGCCCGAAGTTGTTCCCGAACATGACGATGGTGTCGAACGTGCCCAGTGCCGGGCTGACCTTCATTAAAGGGGTCAGGCTGAGTTCGCGCACGCCGCGCAGGCGGCAGACTTCGAGTGCCAGGGGCGAGTTGTCGATGCCGAGCACGCGCAGGCCTTTCTCCTGCAGGTACAGGGAAACGCGGCCGGCGCCGCAGCCCACGTCCAGCACCCGCCCGCGTGCATACTCAATCGCCTGGCGCTGGTGCAGCGGCCATTCCTCATAGGGGGCGAAATAGGCCGCCGGACCGACGGTGGCGTCGATGAAGCCGTCGTCGCGCTCGATGATCTCGACGGCGTGTTCCTGGTGGTAATGCGCCAGCAGCATACGTCCGAAAGCGTCTTCGTTTTCTTTCACGGTTCTGGTCCTTTATATGCGGCGTTCGGTCTGGCTCCCCTGGGTTACCAGATCCTGCGCCAGGGCAACAGCGCCCCACAGCGGGGCGTGATCGCCGAGCCGGGCGGGGACGATGTCGACCTCTACCTCGGGCAGGGCGGTGCTGCGGGCGGCCGCGCGCACTGTTTCCCACCAGCGCGGGCCGGATTTGGTCACCCCGCCGCCGAGGATGAAGCGCTGCGGGTTGACCAGGTTGGCGGCGTTGCCAATACCGGTGCCCAGGGCGCGCGCCCCGCGTTCGAGCACGCTCCAGGCCAGTTCGTCGCCCTGTTCGGCAGCCTGGCTGAGCATCCGGGCATCGATTTTCTCCAGGTCTCCGCCGGCCAGGGCGCGCAGCAGGGCGCCCTGCTCCGGGTGACGGGCGAGCAGCTCGCGAGCGTCCGCAGCCATATAGGGGCCTGAGGCGAAGCGCTCCACACAGCCGTGCTTGCCGCACAGGCAGAGCGGGCCGGACGGGTCGACCACGGTGTGGCCGCTCTCCCCGGCCATCCCGCCGTGGCCGCGCCAGGGTTCGCCGTCCAGGATCCAGCCGCTGCCTACTCCGGTGCTGACGGTGATGTAGAGCAGGCTGCTGCAGCCGCGCCCGGCGCCAAAGCGGTATTCGCCCAGGGCGGCCGCATTGGCGTCGTTGTCGACGCGCGCCGGCGCGCCGAACTCCTCCCACAGCAGTGAGGCTAAGGGGATGTTCTCCCACCCGGGGACATGGTGCGAGAGGCGCACCACCCCCTGCTGCGAGTCCACCGGGCCGCCGAAGCTCACCCCGATGGCAGCCGGGCGGCTTCCAGCCAGCAGGTCGCTGGCCATATCGAACATCAGGCGCAGGTCGGTTTGGGCGCTGCTGCCGGGCGGAGCGAACTCACGCCTCACGGCAGTCCAGAGTTCGCCGGTAACCCCCGGGGTTATTTCTTCACCTGGTTGAGCGCTGGGGGAGTAATTCCACAGGGCGCGAACTTCCAGCACACCAGCGGTGTGTTTGGTGCCGCCAAAATCGAGTGCCAGAATCACGCGCGGCTCCACAGATCTCTCCTGATCCGGTCAGTCCATATAGCGTGCGGCCAGGCGCTTAATATAGGCCAGCATGGCAGATATGCCGTTCAACCGCTGGTGGGAAAGGGCCTGGTCGAGGCCCATCTGCAGGTAGAAGTCGCCGGGCACCTGCAGGATCTCCTGCGGGGTGAGGCCGTTCAGACCTTCGGCCAGCAGGGAGGCAAAGCCGCGCACGGTCGGCGATTCGGGGGGGATGTCGAAGTAGAAGTAGAGCCCCTCTCCTTTGCGCTCGGCGTGAACGAAGACCGGGGTCATGCATTCGTGCACCTGGTCCATCTGGCTGTGGTCCTGAGCCAGCCAGTCGGGCAGGGGCGGCATTTTTTCGGAATATTCGAGCAGCAGCTCGAGCTTTTCCCGGCCTTCGGCGAATTGAAAGTCATCCACGATCTCGCTCAGGCGAGGTGGTAGTGTTGTGCTCTGGTCGTTCATGGGATATAGTTTACCATTTATAGACCAGGTTTTCTAGTTATTGGGGGTGATTGGGGACGCGGATGGACGCGGAACAGCGCGGATGACGCTGGTGATTGAATAAATGTAGAAAAGGGTTAATTCGCGTGAATGAGCTGGAGGGTGATGACAGTGAATAGGGGACGCGGATGGACGCGGAGTGCGCTGATTATGCGGATAATTTATAGTTGAGGTAATTCTCAACAGGGGGTAACCTGGTTTCGTAAACCTGCCGTTAGACCAACGCCAGGTAATCTGAGTGCCCGTCATAAAACTACCCGGCACCCGGGCGTCCCTCAATCGAACATGCGAAGCATGCCGATCCGAATGCCCGGGTGCCGGGCTGAAAAATATCGGGCTCTGGCTCTAAAAATGATCCGCGGCCTTCCGCGTTTTCTGCTCTCGTCCGCGTGCCCCGATAGCTTATTCAGTCTCAGGATTTGCCTTCGACGAAGAAGGCGGCGGCCAGGATGCCCGGGCCGGCGTGGGTGACGATAGCCGGGGGGACGTCGTAGACCGGCACCACCGGCTGGTTGAGGCGTTCACCGAGTTCGTCGGCCAGGGCCTGACCCTCCTCGGGTACGCCGGCATGCATAATGGTCAGCAGACCAGCCCCGTCACAGGGGCACTGCTCGATGACAAGCTGCTTGAGGCGCGCTACGGCACGCTTCTGGGTGCGTTCGCGCTCAAACTGGTCCACACGTCCGTTCCTGACCGTCAGGATGGGCTTAATCTGCAGCATGGACCCCACCAGGGCCGCCGCGCCGCCGATGCGCCCGCCGCGCGCCAGGAACTCCAGGGTGGCGACCAGGAAGTACACCCGGCAGCGGCTGGTCATGTCCTGCAGGCGGGCGATGATGGTATCGGCATCCACGCCTTCCTCAGCCCACCTGGCCGCCTGTTCGACCATGGTGCCCAGCGGGCTGCCGATCAGGCGGGTGTCTACGATGCGGATGTCGAGGTTGGGGAAATCCTGGGCTGCCACGGTGGCCGAGCGCACCGTGCCGCTGACCTCTGCCGAGGGGTGGATGCACAGCACGGTGCCGCCGCTGGCGGACAGGCGTTCGAATTCGGCGCTGAACAGCTCCGGGGGCGGGGCTGCCGTCTTGGGAAGCTCCTTCGAGGTGCGCAGCCAGTTCATGAATGCGGCGTTGTCGAGCTCGACGCCCTCCAGGTAAGATTTTTCGCCCAGATTGACGACCTGGGGGATCACGGGAATCGAGTAACGCTCTGCCACCTCACGCGAAAGGCATGAGGTCGTATCCGTTATGATTTTGACCATGATTGCTGTTCCTCTAATAATTAAATAATGACCCGGTAATCATCGAGCAAATCTGATGATACCATAACTGCGGGCCGGCGGTCGATACTGTAATGGGGAACCGTGCGCTGTGCGGGAGAATTAAAACGAGAGCAGAGTGGTAAAGTAGAAAACCTTCAAGGTTTATTACCGGCCCCATTTTTGCTCTGGGTCCGTTCCATTCAGCGGATCTGCCCGGGATGGTACCGGCGGAGACCTTGAAGGATAAGGATTAATGAAAACAAACGGACGCCGGAGGTGATCACTCCGGCGTCCGGATGCAGGCAGGAAAGCAGCCCAGCCGTGAGCGGGCGATACCAGCAAATTACGATACCTGCCGCTTCTCCTGTTTCGCCCTGTCAGAGCAGCGCAGTGGTAAAGTCCATCACCAGGCGGCCCCAGTCGGTGTTGAGGACCGTGGTGCAGGCCAGGGCCAGGAAGATGATGAGCAGGATGAATCCGCAGCCGCAGCCGGTGCACGACAGGCCGCGCCCGAAGCCGAAATTGTCCTGCAGCCAGTCGAACAGCCAGCCCAGGAGCGCCAGGCGCAGCAGCCCCCCCAAACATCCAGGTCGATCGTCCATGTTGCCTCCTTATCCGTGAGTTGCTCAGCCGGGGTTTAACCGGCTTTCACTATCATTTACGCTGTAACAGTCTTTTGGTCGCGGATAAGAAATCGCCGCACCCCGTCCGGCCTCAGCGGATGCGCAGGGTGACGATCTGCTTCGGGCCGGCCTCAAAGGTGATGCTACCATCCGGGCTCACAGGCAGCGCCTGCAGCGGCCGCTCGGATAACGCGGCCAGCTCGGCTGTGCGGTAGCTCCAGCCGGGCTTCAGGGTCACGGTCTGCGGACGGTCGAGCAGGTTGTACCCGCGCAGGACCGCACCCGGGCCTTCCTCCGGAGCTTTTAACGCGCTGATGGCGAAAGTCTGCGGCTCGACCTGCAGGAAAGAGCCGCAGGCGGGAATGCGGCCGGCGTGCAGGCCGCGGGAGGCGGCGCGCAGGGGAGTCTGGAAGCCGGACGCCGGCCCAAGCGCCTGTTCCCAGCCGCCAGTGTGCGGGATCAGGGCGTATTCGAAGCTCCAGGCCCCGATCATCTGCGCCTCGGGAGTTGGCAGGCCCGGCCCGGCGTGACCTCTGCGGGTGGAGAAGTCTTCCCGCGAGAGCCACCCCACGCAGCGCAGCAGGGTAAGGGCGATCTCCGTCTGGCCGGTGCCCGAGGGGATGACCTCGACCTCGCGCAGCCCGCGGCTGGACACGGTCAGACCAAGATATCCGTCACTGACGGTGGTGAAATTGCGCTGCGGTTTTTCCGGGCGGGGGTCTTCCGCCCAGGTGGAGTCGAACTCTGGCAGTGCGAGCGGGCGGCGTACGATTTCGAAATGTCCGTCGTAGTCGGCGTGATCAGTCTCAATGGGAGCCGGGAAGTGCACGCGTAGGCGGTGGTCGCCAGCCGGGTTCTCGACCCGGGTGTGGATGTCCACCCGGGGGAGGCCGGGCAGCAGGGTGATGCGGCTGAGGATGCGCAGCGGGAGGCGCTCCGGGGCGCGGCTCTGACGGTCTGCCGTGAGACCGGCCGGGACGGCCATGTGCAGCTCGACCTCCAGCGACTGCTCCATCTCGCTGCGCTGCACCCGTGTGGAATGCAGCTCGGGGCTGAGCAGCAGGTCCTGCGCGGGCGGGCTGAAATTGTACTCATCGCCGCAGTCGCCGTCGTCGACAAAGCGGTTCAACCCGCTGTACCGTGCGCCGCTGCGCTTATCCAGCAGGGTCAGCGTGCCGTCGTCCTCCAGGCGCAGGTGGAAGAACTCGTTTTCGATCTCGCGGGCTGCTTCAGACTGCGGCTGTGGCTGCCGGCTGGCCGGGCGCAGCCAGAAAGTGCGGCACCCGAAGGGCGGAACGCCGCGCGCCAGGAAGCGCACCCGTGAGAAGCGCGTGCGCGCCTGCAGGACGAAGCGGGTCAGCTCCTGGTCGGGGAGGTACTGCGTGAACTCCTCCAGCGCGTGCTGGAGCGCGGCCTCGTCCGGCCGGCCGTACCTGGACAGCGTGGCGTAAATGTACAGCGTATGCCCGCGGCGTTCGAAGCGGGCGTCCTGCAGAGTCATCCCCTGTATGGGGCCGACGTTGGCAATGCTGCCCGTGTTGACCGAAGCGAGCATGCTCGATAACTGGTCGCGGTCCATCACCAGGGTGGTCAGGTCGCTGGTCGTGGTCTCGATCACCTGGGCGGGGAGGACTGCGCCGCTGTCGTCCAGCACTTCCACCGCCGGGGCGGAGGACGGCAGGGAGATCAGGAACTCCGTCATCCCGGTCTGCTCGCCGCCGGCGGCGTTGTAGACGACCACCGAGGCGAAGGTGTCTGCGAAGGCGGCGTCTGAAGGAGGCAGGGTGCTGGTCTCTGCGGCCAGGGCCTCCAGGCTCTGCAGTACGATCTGCTCGCCGATCTGTTCCACCTGGTCGAAGCGGGGCGCCATCTCGCGGTGCACCTGGTCGATGCTGCAGCCGCAGATCGAGTCGTGCGGCTGGTTTTCGAGCAGCAGATGCCAGGCCTGGCGCAGGACGGCGTCGGGGGCGGTCAGGCGGCCGGAGCCGGGCTGCGGATCACCCAGCAGCAGGGTGGCCAGGGTGCTGAAGGGTTCGGCCCACTTTTCGAGGACGGTCTCACAGGCGTGGTTGCGCTGTTTGATCCAGGTGCGGGCGGAGAGCACACCGGGCAGCAGGTGGAAGCGTTTAGAGGAGCGCAGCTCGCCGGTTATCACCGGCAGTTCCACCGGGTTTTTCTGCAGGGCGGTCTTCACGGCCTGCAGGTAGGCCGGCAGGGTCGAGTGGACCAGCCGGGCGCCGTCGAGACGGTCGCGGGCATATTCGATCGCGGCCGCGGTGGCGGGCACCGCCGGCATGTGGTCGGTGCCCTGCATGAGCAGGATATTGGGGGTCTGGCAGTAGGGCGCCAGAGAGGCGCTCAAGCGGCGCACTTCTTTCACAAAGTCGTCACCCGGTTCGGCGGGCAGCAGGGCGGCGTTGCCGTAGCCATCACGCATGTAGACCAGCAGCACACGCGAGCCGTCGGGTGCCTGCCACCAGAATTCGCAGGGCTGGTCGTCGAGCCCGCGCTGCAGGCAGGCGCTGTCGATATCGAAGCCGCGCAGGATCTGCGGCATCTGCCCGATGTGACCGAAGGGGTCGGGGATATAGCCAAGCTGCATTTTGGGGCCGAAGCGGCGGCTCACGCGCTCGCCGGTCAGCAGGTTGCGGATCAGGGATTCGGGACTGACGAGGAACTCGTCGGGCAGCACGTGCCAGGGCCCGATCAGCAGCCGGCCGGCCTGCACCAGCTCGCAGATTTTCTGCTCTTTTTCGGGTCGCATCTGCAGATAGTCTTCCAGGACGATGGTCTGGCCGTCGAGCATGAAGGTGCGGTAATCGGGCCCGGAATCCATCAGGGCGAGCAGGTCGTCAACGAGCTGGACCAGTTTCAGGCGGAAGTGCTGGAAAGGGAGATACCATTCCCGGTCCCAGTGCGTGTGCGATACGAGGTGGATGGTTTGCATGCTGTGTCTCCCGGTGCGGGTGAGATGGATATCGTAATGCTCCTGAATCCCTAGTTTACCACCACTGAGATGTGGGACTGGGGGTTGAACAGCGTGCGTACGCCTGTCCCTCGACCTGCCGCTCCACGTGGCTGCCTCTGGCGCTTTCATGCTCTACTCCGCTGTTTCGGTTACAATCGGCGCAGCAACCAGCAGGAAAACCCGGGGGAGGCAAACGACATGGAAACCGAAAGGCCCGCCGAAAAGCAAGCGCTGCATTATTTCATCCTGGTATTTGTGCCCTCCATCCCCTTCTGGCTGCTGGGGGAGGGACGCCTGCCGCTGGCGGTGAATCTTCCGGCCAGCGCGCTGATGTTCGTCTGCCCGTTTCTGGCTGCCGGACTGCTCACCTGGCGGGAGGGCGGCGGTCCGGGGCTGCGCAGGTGGCTGGGAAAAGCCGCCGGCGGCGGGAAGATCCGGCCAGCCAGCGGGCTTGCGCTCATCCTGCTGGTCGTGCCGGGGGTGTATACCGCTTCGTACCTGCTGATGCGCCTGGCGGGCGTTTCCCTGCCGGCGGCGGAGATCACGCCGGGACTGGCGGCGCTCAACCTGGCGCTGTTCTTCCCCGCAGCGCTGGCTGAGGAGCTGGGCTGGATGGGATATGCGCTCGAGCCGCTGCAGCAGCGGCGGGGGGTGCTGCGGGCCGGCCTGATCCTGGGGATTGTGTGGGCGCTGTGGCACCTCATCCCGCACCGCCAGCAGGGGTTTTCGGCGGGGTGGATCGCCGGGCAGAGCCTGTACGCGATCCTGCTGCGGATCCTGATTGTGTGGGTGTATCAGCGCAGCGGGAGGAGCGTGCTGGGCGCAGCCCTGATGCACACCACGGACAGCCTGAGCTGGGCGCTGTTCCCGCGCCACGGATCGCATTACAACCCGTGGCTGGTGAGCCTGGTGAGCGCGGCACTGCTGGCCGGGCTTATCGTAGTCGGGGGGAGAAAAGGGATGCGGATAACCACGGAAGACCGCTGATGAGGCGGAGAAGGTTCATTCCAAAACCCCGTACTGCGCATAGCCAATATCAGCAGTGGCCCTGCCTGTCGAGAACCTCGATAAAGGCCGCCAGGATCTCCACACCCTCCGCCAGGCGGTCCAGGCGCACCCGGGCGGGGTTGTCGGCCGGGCTGTGCAGGCCGGCGTTGCCCAGGCGGCGGCTCTCCGAGCCCAGCACGGCGGTCGGGACGCCAGCCTGGAGGAACGAAGCGCCGTCACTGGTCACGGGGCCGGCCGGGCGCGGCTCCTGTCCGGTGACCCTGCGCACAGCCTGATTCAGGGCCTGGTTCAGCTCGTTCGAGGTGGGCAGCAGCCGGTACACCGAGCCATCCTGTTCCCAGTAGAGGTAGGCCCCGTCCTGGCCCAGGGCCTCCAGGTTGAGCGCTGTGGAAGGCAGGTGTCCGCGTCGGCTGCGCACGAAGAAGCGCGAACCCTGGCGGTCCACCTCCTCGCCGCCGAAGAGCGCCAGAGTCACCTTTAGGCTGCGCAT
Source organism: Chloroflexota bacterium (assembly GCA_012516075.1). GTDB lineage: Bacteria > Chloroflexota > Anaerolineae > Anaerolineales > UBA4823 > JAAYXE01. The sequence goes on from JAAYXE010000109.1 coordinate 23,652, forward strand.
AGCCAATCCGCTGGAAGATAACCGCTCTGCCAGCCCCAGCAGGATGGCGCAGGCGGCGCCGTTGTCCACGCAGCCGCAGCTCTGTGCTTTCAGCAGGCGTCCTATCATCAGGTTAAGGCTGAAGACAGCCACCAGCACCAGGATCAACAGCGCTGCCGTGGACCGCAGCGCATACAGCGGCGCTCCCAGCGGGTGTCCCTGCGCATGCAGCCGGCCCTCCAGCGGACAGGGCACCGCCAGTACGGCGACCAGCGCCAGTGCCCGCTGCAGTTGCTTGAGGAAAAACAGGCGCTGGTAGTGGTCCAGCAGCTCGGTTTTGCTGTCGTAATGGGCGCAGATGACCAGCTCGCGCCCGGCATCCGGCGGGCCGAAGCGCAGCAGGATGTTTTCGCCGCGCTGCGCGCCGGGCCAGGTCACCAGCGGCAGGTGGAAGGCATTGTCGAGCAGGGCCGCGCCGGCGCCGGCGGCAGCGACCAGCAGCGTCCACCAGCCTGCCCGCTGCCATACGGTGACCGCCAGCAGCACGGCTACCAGCAGCAGCCAGGCGCCGAGCGCCTCGAAATAATAAGGATAGAGCCTGAAATTCTGGATCTCGTAGGGGATGCGGCGGCTTTCCAGCCAGAGGCGGATGCGGCGGCGCGTCTCATGCTCAGCCGCGCTGCCGTTCGGCCGCGGAACCGAGAACACGGCCATCAGCTCCCGGAAGTCGGGCATCGCTCAGCAGTGGTTCAGCTGCGGGTCAAAGCCGCTGCGGCGGATGACCTCGCTGTACCAGCGCCCGCTCTCTTTGATGCTGCGTTCGAGGGTGTCGAAGTCGACGTAGATCAGGCCAAAGCGCATCTGGTAGCCGAAGGCCCACTCAAAGTTATCCAGCAGCGACCAGACGAAGTAACCGTTGACGGGCACGCCGGCCTCCAGCGCGCGGTGGACCTGGAACAGGTGATCGCGCAGGTAGCGGATGCGCCGGTAGTCGCGGATCCTGCCGTCCCGGTCTATGCCGTCGGGCACCGGGACGCCGTTCTCGGTGATGTAGATGCAGGCCGGCCGGTAAGCGTCGTGCAGCCAGGTCAGCAGGTCATACAGGCCCTGGGGATAGATCTCCCACATCTGCGAGTATTCGTTCCCGTTCGGGAAGACCTGCTGCGCCTCCACGAAGGGTATGTCAGGCTGGTGACGGACCACCAGGCGGGAGTAGTAGTTCACGCCCAGGAAATCGAGCGGTGAGGCAGCCGGTTCGACGTCCTGGGGTTGGATGGCCGCCGCCAGCGGGCCGAGCATGTCCAGCAAATCCGCAGGGAGCCGGCCCGTGTACAGGGGCTCCACGAACAGACGGTTGGCGAAGGTGTCGATGCGGTGCGCGGCGGTGCGGTCTTCCTCCGAAGCGGACGCAGGGTGGACCGGGTTGAAGTTGAGGGTGATGCCCACCCGGGCGCCGGCAGGCAGTTCACTGCGCAGCGCCTGTACGGCCAGCCCGTGGGCCCGGAGCTGGTTCACAGCGCTCTGCAGGGCGGCGAAGGGATCCTGCAGTCCGGGGGCATGCTCGCCGAACAGGTGCCCCTGGACGGTCACGGAGATGGGCTCATTCAGTGTAATCCAGTGGCGCACGCGGTCGCCCAGGCAGTTGGCGACCAGGCGGGCATATTCGGCAAAATGCTCTGCGGTGCGGGGGGTCGTCCAGCCGCCGGCGTCCTGCAGGGACTGCGGCAGGTCCCAGTGGAACAGGGTGAGGAAGGGCTGGATGCCGCGCTCCAGCAGCCCGTCCACCAGCCGGTCGTAGAAATCCAGGCCGGCCTGGTTGGCCGGACCGCTGCCGCCGGGCTGGATGCGCGGCCAGGCCGTGGAGAAGCGGTAAGCGCCCAGGCCGAGCTGGCGCATAAGCTCCAGGTCCTCTGCCCAGCGGTGGTAGTGGCCAGCAGCCTCACGGGCGTTCTGCCCTTTGTAGATTTTCCCGGGCTGATTGGTGAACGTGTCCCAGATCGAAGGGCCGCGGCCGTCTTCGTCCAGCGCCCCTTCGATCTGGAAAGCGGAAGTGGCCGCTCCCCAGAGGAAGCCATCCGGAAAGCGAAGGAATCCCTGTGCGGTCTGGTCGTTCAACAGCACCTCAAGCGTCAGGACAGGATCAGTTTCTCAGAAATGCTGATGCCCCGGTGGATGCGGTGGATGATGTCGGCCAGGAGCTCCGCGACGGAGACGATCTCGATCTTGGGATGTCGTTTTTCGGGCGGAATGGGGATGGTGTTGGTGACCACCAGCTTTTCGATGCGGTCGTCTGCATCCAGGATCTGCAGGGCGGTGGGCAGCAGGACCGGATGGGTGACGGAAAAGCAGGCTTTACCCTCGGCGCCGCGGTCATACAGTGCGTCGAGCTGTTTGAGCACGCTGCCGCCGGCCATCAGGTCGTCGATGATGATCGGGCGCCGGCCGCGGATATCACCGACCACGTGGGTGGTCTCTGTGGAGCTGAAGCTGGTGCGGCGTTTGTGCATGACCACCAGGGGCAGGTCGAGCAGCTCGGCGTAGCGCCCGGCCATCCCGGCGCGGCCCACGTCGGGGCTGACGATGGCGGCGTTCTCGAACTCCGGTTTGCGGAAGTACTCGGCCAGCAGCGGCAGCGCGGTAAGCGGGGCGACCGGGATGTTGAAAAAGCCCTGAATGGCCCGGTTGTGGATGTCGATGTAGATCACGCGGTCGAGGCCCTGGTTTTCAAGCAGGTTGGCCACCACACGCGCGCTGATCGCCTCGCGGCCGCGCGCCATGCGGTCCTGGCGGGCGTAGGGGAAGTAAGGGATCACGGCGCTGACGCTGTGCGCGCTGGCGCGCCGGAAGGCGTCCAGAAAGAGCAGCAGTTCCATCAGGTTGTCGTTGACCGGCGTGGAGCAGGGCTGGATGATGAAGATGTCCTGATCACGCACGACTTCATCAATGGTGACGTAGATTTCGCTGTCGGGCAGGTGGTGGGTGGTCGAGCTGCCGATCGTGGTGCCCAAAAGACTGGCGACTTCCTGGGCAAGGGCCGGATGGGCCGAGCCGCTGAAAATACGCAAAGGATGGATTGACATAGTTCTCCACGGGATGAAGGGTGATTCCAGGTTTCTACGATTATAGCCCAAACAGGTGATAAAGCAAGCCGCCCGCACGGGCTGCGGCAGGCCTCATCCTTCCAGTGGGACCAGGCGGGCCCGGGGCTCTGCAGCGGAAATTTCCAGCAGGGCCAGGGTGACCGGCATGCGGAAGCGGCGCGGGCCGGCGCTGCCCGGGTTGACATACAGCACGCCGCGGCGCTGCTCGATAAGCGGCTGGTGCGTGTGCCCGCTGACCACCACCTGGATGCCGGCGGCCAGGGGCTGGATATCGAGCTCGTTCAGGTCGTGGAGCATAAAGATCCCCACCGGGCCCACCTGCACCACGGCGGTGAGCGGCAGATCCCTGGCCCACGCGCCGTTATCCACGTTGCCGCGCACGGCGGTGACCGGCGCGATACCGGCCAGCGCGGTCAGGATCTCGGGTTTACCCACATCCCCGGCGTGCAGGATCTGTGCGACACCCTGCAGCGCCTGCACGGCTTCGGGGCGCAGCAGGCCGTGTGTGTCAGAGATGACCCCAATCCGGTGGATGACGTCGTTCACGGCGCAGCCTCCGCGTGGGGGATAAAGCCGAACAGCGTGGTGGGGTGCTCATCGGTCACCAGCAGGAAACCGCGCCCGTCGAGGCGCACCAGGCCCTCCCAGTTGCGCGATGCGCCTTTCTGCAGCTCGAGCAGCAGCGGGGGGCGGTCGAGCAGAATGATCTCTCCGGCGGTGAGCTGGAAGGCGAGCAGTCGCTCGACGCCCTCCTCGCGGGCGTGGGTGGGGCCGGCGCCGTAGCGCTCCGCAATGGGCTCATGCGGGCTGCGCAGATCGCGGTCTCCCGGGTAGAAGTAATTGATGGCCCAGAATACGCCGTCCGCGTCCGCGGTGGAGACGTCGGTGATGCGGTATTCCACATGGGGGAACGGGATGGGCTGCTGGGGCTCCAGGTCCAGCGAGAAGGCATGCGCAAGGGGCGAGGGGTTGAACTCCCGGCCGTTGGTCTCGTAAAAGGTCAGCAGGCGGTCGCCGGCGACCAGCAGGGCTTCGTCGCTGCGGTTGATGGCGCGCGTCTGCGCTTCGATGACCTGCAGGTTTTCAGGCTCCAGTACGATCTGCAGGGGATCGTCCTGCACCCGGCCGGAGACCAGCACGCCCTGATAAGTCAGCCCCGAACGGGACTCGATGGTCAGGTAAACGCGGTCGCCGGAGAAGGCGATAGCCTCGAAGCCTTCGAAACCCGGGATTTTATCTTCGAGACCCGGGGCGGAGAGCGGGAGGAGTGCGGGCTGCAGCGGGCCGGCCGTGCGGCCGTCCAGGAAGTCTTCGATCTGCGACCGGGGCAGCGCCAGCAGGGCGCCTTCACCTTCCGGGCTGATGCGGGTGGGGTACTGGGGCAGCAGGACGAGGGTATCCCCCAGCCAGGCCATCCCGGAGATTTCGGCCCGGGCTTCGGATGCCGGCCCGCTGAGCGGGATCAACTGCACGGGGATTTCGCTGACTGCCGTCTGTGCGGGCGGCGTGGAGACGGTCACCGGGGCGGTGCAGGCCTGCAGCAGCAGGGAGGCAAGCAGCAGGCTGATGATCATGAGAATGCTGTAAAGGCGCATCATGCGGGCCATTATACAATGGGACCCGGCGCTGGCCGCATCAATTCACGCCGGCTGCTGCGTACGGCTGACGTGCCCAGCCGTGCGCTTCTCGAGCTGGCGGTTGATAAAGTCCAGGCTGATTTCGGCCACCCGATCACGCTCACGGTCGATGACCACGCAGTGCGCAGAGGCCTCCATCCAGTGGATTTCGACGTCTTTTGAGCTCACGCTGCCGGCGATGGTATCCGGCGTGGAGGCGTGCACCGTGGGATCCAGCTTCCCCTGCACGATGAGCAGCGGCTGGCGGACGGCAGGAAGGCGGCGGCGCACCTGTCCCTGCAGGCGGAGGAGCTGCAGCACACCTTTGAGCGGGTTGACTGTGTAGCCCTGCCACAGGCTGTCGCCTGCGGCATTCTTTTTGTGCACCCACGGCACCCAGGGAGACATTACCCGCACCGCCAGGACGGCCGGCAGGGGCAGGGTCAGGCGCAGGGCCGGCGCATAGCACAGCAGCCCGGCGATCTCTTCGTGCTCGCTGCCCAGGTAGAGCGCCAGGATGCCGCCTGTGGATTCGCCCCCCACGAACACCGTGGAGCAGTGCTGGCGCAGCTCCCGGCAGCTGTCTTCGGCTGCCTGCACCCAGTCCTCCCAGCGCACTCGGTTAAGGTCTTGGGGCTGCGTGCCGTGCCCGGGGAGCAGCGGCCCGGCGACGGTGAAGCCCCGGGCGTGGAGGAACTGTGCCAGCGGGCGCACCTCGGCGGTAGTGGCGGTGAAGCCGTGGATGAGCAGCACGCCGGTGTCCCCGCCCGGCCAGAAGAAGGGATCGCCTGCCAGGTGGGGGTTGAGGAAGAGGGGCCTGGGTGGCATGGATGCGGGTATCTCCTGGGGAGATTTTAACTGATTTCGGGCAGCGGAGGGGTTGAACCGCTGAGGCGCTGAGGGGACTGAAGCAGTGAAAAAACGGTTTGTCGAGGTAGGATCTTACTGTAAGGGGTAATCAGGCCGTGGAGCGGCCCAATTCACAATTTCACACGGAAGCGTGGCATAAGATTAACCCTCCTCGATTAATGGATTCCGCATCAAGGCGCCCTTCGACTACGCCTGCTCGCTGGCGCTCGCAGGCTCCGCTCAGGATGCCTTGATGCGGGTTTTATTGCCCGCTGGCGCTCGCAGGCTCCGCTCAGGATGCCCTGATGCGGGTTTTATTGCCCGCTGGCGCGCGAATTGGCATGCTGCGCATGATTGGTCGAAGCGGCCTGAATCACACTCCCACGCAGGAGCGTGGGAGCGAGGGATTTTTCTGGGGACGCCTGGAGAGGAGGGTAACCAGGCGTCCCCCGGATCTTATTTCACGAAGGGATCTAATTTACTTCCGCCGAATGTGCGGCATGAGCCAGAAGGCTGCGTCTTCATCCGCATCGCCGTTGGCGGACACGGTCAGGATGAAGGCGATCGACTTCCCGGCCAGGGGCGTCAGGTCGATGTCGATGCGGGTGATCTTCCCGTCGTAGACCTCATGCCATTCGCCCAGGGCGTACACCGTAGGACCGCTCTCGCGGTAGTTGAGCTGAAAGATCACGTCGCAGTCCTCATAACCTGCCAGGCAGCCGACATCGGCGATGAAGCGGTCGCCCTCTTCGATCTTGATGCGCGGGAACTCGCCGCTGATCCAGCCGTCGTCATTTCGATCCGGCTGTGTCCACAGGGCAGGTTCGTTCTCACGGCGGTTCTCCAGCGAGGGGTTGCTCAGGCGCACGACGAACCCGTCCCTGTCGTCCTGGTCGCCGGGGCAGTCCAGGTCGCCGGCGTCGCTTTCCCAGTCGGCGGTGCAGTAATTGATGGCGAAGTTGAAGCCATCGTCGTCGACCCTGGGCCGCTCGACGACGATTTCCACCCAGAAGGCCTTATCCCCGCCGGCGCCCAGGCCGAAGCGCGAGGTGCCGTCGTGCAGCATCCACAGGCCGCGGTACTCCCCATCGTCGTCCGGCGCGACCAGATCCACTTCCAGGTCCACCGTCTCACCGGGGCGCACGGAGTGCGGCAGGCTGACGCTGCGGCCGTCCATGGCATCGCCGCTGACGAAGACCAGGGAGTAGCCGGTCGTCCAGGTGCAGGAACCGACGTTTTTCAGGCGCCAGACCTTGGTGAACTCTTCACCGGGAAGGAACTCCTGTCCGTCGGGCACGGTGACGTCGCGCACGAACTCGGCCCGGTTGCAGGGCACCTGCGTGGGGGTGGGCGCCTGCGTGGCGGGACGCGGTGTTGCGGTGGGCTGTACGATGGAAGTCGGCGTGGCCGTCGGCAGGAGGGTGCTATGCGGCTCGCCCTGCGTGGCGGAGGGCGGAGCAGCCTGCGGGCTGTCCGGCTCTGCAGCGGGGGTCGGTGTGAGGCG
>JAAYXE010000110.1 GCA_012516075.1 Chloroflexota bacterium
AACCCCAACAGACAAAACCGCGGGAGGAAAAAACAATGCGCGTGGATGGGCGCAGAGCAGACGAGATGAGACCGGTCCGCATGACCCCTGGCTACACGCAGTACGCCGAGGGTTCGGTCCTGGTGGAAGTGGGCCTCACCCGGGTGCTCTGCAACGCCTCGATCGAAGAAAGCGTGCCGCGCTGGATGCAGAACCAGAACAAGCCCGGCGGCTGGATCACAGCCGAGTATGCCATGCTGCCGCGCGCCACACAGCAGCGCACGCCGCGCGAGAAGGAACCCGGCGGCCGCACCCAGGAGATCCGCCGCCTGATCGGGCGCAGCCTGCGCGCTGCCATCGACCTCGAAGCGCTCGGTCCGCGCACCTGCATCCTCGACTGCGATGTCCTCCAGGCCGACGGCGGCACACGCACCGCCTCCATCACCGGCGCCTACGTCGCCCTGGCCATCGCCCTCTCCCGCCTGATCCAGACAGGGCTGGTGCCCCCCGCTGCCCTGCGCCCGCCTCTGGCCGCTGTCAGCGTGGGCATCGTCGCCGGTCAACCCATGCTCGATCTGTGTTACGCCGAAGACAGCATCGCCGAGGTGGATTTTAATGTCGTGATGAACGCCCGCGGCGAATACATCGAAGTCCAGGGCACCGCCGAAGGCAAGCCTTTCCCGCGCGCAGACCTGGACCGCCTGCTGGACCTGGCCAGCAAAGGCATCGCAGACCTGCTGCAGACCCAGCGCCAGGTGCTGCAGGAGTTCGGTGTAACCGCGTGATAGAAGGGGGTGCGCGGGTTCGTGAGTTGACTGCATCATCTTTTGGAAAAGAGGAACGAACATGCCTGCCTTAGATGCCGATGATGTACGCATCTTCAGCGGCCGGTCTCACCCCGAACTGGCTGCGGACATCGCAAGCTACCTTTCCATCCCCCTCGACCCCACGTACTGTGGAACCTTCAGCAACGACAATCTCTTTATCCAGCTCGGAGCCAGCGTGCGCGGCCGGGCCGTGTACATCGTGCAGTCGCTGGTGCCGCCCGTATCCGATCACCTGATCGAGCTGTTCATGATGCTCGACATTGCCCGCAGCGCCGGAGCGCGCGAGGTGCACGCCATCATCCCCTATTTTTCTTATGCCCGCTCCGATAAAAAGGACGCCCCGCGCATCTCCATCGCCGCCCGCCTGATCGCCGACCTGCTCAAGACCTCCGGCGCCACGCATGTGATGACCATGACCCTGCACTCGCCCCAGGTGCACGGTTTCTTCAGCATCCCCACCGACCCGCTCACCGCTCGCCCGCTCTTCGTGCGCCACTTCCAGCAGATGAACCTGGACCTGTCAAAGTCGATCGTCGTCGCCCCCGATTTCGGGCGCGCCCGCTCGGCCTCCATGTTCGCCGAGCGCCTGAACCTTCCCGTGGCCATCGCCGAGAAAACCCGCCTCTCCGACACGCGCGTTTCGATCGACGCCTCGATCAACCGCCAGATCAAAGGCTTCCGCCATGCCCTGGTGATCGACGACGAGATCGCCACCGGCGGGACGATGATCGAGCTGTGCAGGGTGCTGGTGAAGAACGGCATGGAGACCATCGATGTGATCTGCACCCACGGGCTGTTCTCGGGCAATGCTCTGGAAAAATTGAGCGCCTTCCCCGAAGTGCGCATGATCGTCACCACGAACACGGTACCGATCCCACCGGAAAAACGCGTCCCGAAGCTCACCGTGCTCTCCGTTGCGCCGGTCTTCGGCGAGGCCATCTGGCGCAACTACAGGCGGCGCTCGATCGGCGATCTGTTCACCTTTGGAAGGGACGAGGAGGAAGAATAGCCCCATCCTGACAGATTCGCCAGCTTTATCTGAGCGCAGCGGGTTAAAATCTCCGTGGAAGAATACCCTCACCCCACTTCCCGGAGTGCGTAATGCCCGAAGACCCCAACCTGAAGCAGCTGCTGGTCGAACCCGCTTCTGTTGATGAGCTGCAGGTCCCGCAGGGGATCATCGTCGACATCATGCTGCGCCTGCTGTTTAACGAGGGCAGCGTCCCCCTGCGGCGCTTTATCGATGTGCTGAAAATCAGCAACCGCATCCTGGACAGCCTGCTGCTGTGGATGCAGAAAGAATACCTGGTAGAGGTGTCGCGCGCCAGCGCCGAACTGGGCCGCCTGGGGAATGTGTACGTGCTCACCGACGCCGGGAAAAACCGCGCCCGCGATTCCTTCGACCGCTGCCAGTATGTCGGGCCGGTGCCGGTCTCCATTTCGGCCTACAACCAGGCCGTGGAACTGCAGACCCGCCAGCGCACCCGCGTCACCGCCGAGCAGGTCTCCAATGCGCTGCGCCACCTGGTGCTGCCGCCCGACTTCCACCGCCGCATCGGGCCGGCCATCAATTCGGGCACATCGCTTTTCCTGTACGGCCCTTCGGGGAACGGTAAAACCACCATCGCGCAGGCCATCGCCGGGCTGATATCGGGCACCGATCCCATCTGGCTGCCTTATGCTGTGTGCGCCGGCGGGCAGATCATCCAGGTCTTCGACCGTCTGATCCACCGCCCGGTGCAGGAAGAAAACAACCGCACCGGCCATCTGCAGCGCCACGACCGGCGCTGGTGCCTGGTCGAGCGCCCAACAGTGGCCGTGGGCGGCGAGCTGAACATGGACGCCCTCGACCTGCGCTTCGATCCGGTGGCGCGCATCTATGAGGCCCCGCTGCAGATGAAGGCCAACGGCGGGATGTTCCTGATCGACGATTTCGGCCGCCAGCAGGTCAGCCCCACCAGCCTGCTCAACCGCTGGATCGTGCCCCTGGAAGGGCAGGTGGACTACCTGCGGCTGAACACCGGGCAGACCCTGGTGGTGCCGTTCAAGCAGTTGATCGTCTTCAGCACCAACCTGAACCCGCACGAGCTGGTCGACGACGCCTTCCTGCGCCGCATCCAGATGAAAGTGGAGGTGACCAGCCCCGATGAGAAGCTCTTCTTCCAGATCTTCTCGCTCAACTGCCGGCGCCTGAACATCCCCTTCAGCAAAGACGCCTTCCTCTACCTGCTGGAGAAGTGGTACAAACAGCCCGGGCGGGTGATGCAGTGCGTTCACCCGCGCGACATCCTCAACACCGTGCATGCGCTCTGCGACTATGAAGGTCTGCCGATGCGCCTGACCCCAGAGCTCATCGACGAGGCCTGCAAAATCTACTTCGTTAACTGAAAACCCAACCGGCAGAGCCATCTCGCCATCAGCCTCATGGGGAAGTATCGACAGGAGGCCAGCTATGTCCACATCCATCCGTCGAATCGGCGTGCTCACCGGCGGCGGCGACGCGCCCGGCCTGAACGCGGTGATCCGCGCCGTGGTGAAAACCGCCATCAACGAGTATGGTTGGGAGGTCCTGGGGATCGAAGACGGATTCGAAGGCCTGATCCAGCCCGGCCGGGTGCGCCCGCTCACCCTGGACGATGTGCGCGGCATCCTGCCGCGCGGCGGCACCATCCTGGGCACCACCAACCGGGCCAACCCCTTCGCCTATGAGGTCAAGACCAGCACCGGCGTCCAGACCTACGACCTCTCCGGTGACGTCATCCGCCATATCCAGGTGCTGGGCATCGACCTGCTGGTGGTGATCGGCGGGGCCGGCACCCTGCGCATCGCCCACGACCTCTCCAAAAAAGGCCTGCTGGCGATAGGTGTGCCCAAGACCATCGACAACGACATCCTCAACACCGCGCTGACCTTTGGCTTCGACACCGCCCTGAACACGGCTATGGACGCCGTGGACCGCCTGCACACCACGGCCGAAAGCCACCACCGGGTGATGGTGGTGGAGCTCATGGGCCGCGATGCCGGCTGGATTGCCCTGGAAGCGGGGATCGCCGGCGGCGCCGATGTGATCCTCATCCCCGAGATCCCCTACGATCTGGATGTGATCGTGGACAAAATCAAGGCGCGCAGCCAGCGCGGAGCCAAGTTCTCGATCATCGTGGTAGCCGAGGGGGCGCGCCCGGTGGGCGGCGAGGCGACGTATCAGGCCCAGCGTGATCCCGGCGGGGTGAAGCGGCTGGGCGGTGTGGGCGAGGTCTTCGCCCAGCAGCTGCGCGAGTGCTGCGGCGTGGACACGCGCGTCACCGTGCTGGGGCACCTGCAGCGCGGAGGGTCGCCTTCGGCGTTCGACCGTCTGCTCGCCTCACGCTACGGTACCATGGCCGTGCATTTCGCCGCACAGGGCAAGGTCAACCACATGGTCGCCCTGCGCTGCGATGAGATCATCGCCGTGCCGCTGTCGGAGGTCACCGGGCAGCAGAAGTATGTCCCCCTGAACAGCGATATGATCCTCACCGCCCTCTCGCTGGGCATCAGCCTGGGGAACACGCGCCAGTTCATCGAGGGCATTCAAAGCCCAGGGGACACAGATGGACACTGAAAACACGGATGGACGCAGAATATAAATGGTCGCCATCCGCCTCACCCGACCCACCTGTAAGGGCACGGCGCTGCGGCGGTAGCCAGTAATTTTCCCCGCGTGCCTGTCAAGATAGTTCCACTGCTTCTTTCTACGCGCCGTGCCCCCGACGCATGGTGGATAATACCAACCGGAGCAAGTCCCCTGATCCCTGAAGTAAAAAACTGAGAGCCCGCAGACACGTTGTTCGCCATGCGCTCAGGCATCTTGAGTGGAATGCTTCGCTTGCTCAATCGAAAGCTGCTCAAATTCCACTTCCCCCTACCATCAGATAATCTGTGCTAGAATTTTTCCCGGACACGCAGCACGCAACCCCGCAGTCCGATCATTCCGTCCAGGGAGGAATCGATGAAACAGGCCTGGTTTCAGGTCGCACATTACGGCAGCAGTCCGGCGGACCTCTCGCCAGACGGCTGGCAGCAGGTGACGCTGCCCCATCAGTGGAGCCTGGAAGGGATCGACACCGAGACCGGCTGGTACCGGCTCGAGTTCCCCGATAACACCGGCCGCCACTGGGCCGAGGTGCGCGCCGACTATTACGCCGAAGCCTGGTTCGGGAACACCTACCAGGGCAGCCACGAGGGCTATTTCGAACCCTGGCTGCTCGAAATTCCGCCCGGGCAGGACCTGCTGCTCAAAGTGGCGGCGCCGAAGGAGCCGGTCGGCGAATCCTGGCCGCACCACAAACAGCAGATCAAAGGCGTGTTCTGCCACCACAACTGCCGGCCGGGCGCTGGCACCGCGCGCGGGCAGGAAATGGGCACCGGCGGCCTGTGGGCCGAGGTGCGCTACTTCCGCACCGGCTTGGCAGCCCTGCTCGACATCGGCTGGCGCACCGTGCGCACCGACGGCGGCTGGAAGCTGTGGCTGGGACTGGAGATCGACCTGCGCAGCGGCCAGCGCGAGGCCGACCCGCTCTACCAGGTTCCGGCCCGCGCCTCCTACACGTCCCCGCGCCGCGAGCGCATCCAGCTCATCCTCAAACCGGCCAATTTCGACGGGCAGTCCCTGACCACCGAGCGGGAGATCGAGCTCGTCCCCGGCCGGCGTGTCTACCCGCTCATCTGGGACCTGCCCGAGATGCCCCGCTGGGAAGTGTGGGAGCGCGGTCACCCGCATCTCTTCGAGCTGCAGGTGCTCTTCGCCGAACAGAGCTCCTCCACGCTGCTCGGTTTCCGCACCCTGGCCCAGGAGGATGACTGGCTGGTGCTCAACGACATGCGCATCTTCCTGCGCGGCACCAACATCATCCCCACCCAGTGGCTGGCCAGCTACACCTGGGAAGACGCGCTGCGCGACGTGCGCCTGCTGAAAGAGGCTCACCTGAACGCCGTGCGCGTGCACGGCCACCTGACTCACCCGTACTTCTACCAGGCCTGCGACCGGGAAGGCGTGCTCGTCTGGCAGGATTTCCCCCTGGTGGGCGGTTACGCCGCCGATGAGACCTTCGCCCAGGAGGCCGTGCGCCAGGCGCAGGCCATGGTGCGCCATTACGGCCGGCATGTGAGTATTTACCAGTGGTGCGCCCACCAGGAGCCCAACCACAACCGCCGCAGCCTCGACCCGCTGCTGGCCGCTGCCCTGCGCCATGCAGACCCCTACCGGCTGGTGAAAGAGGCTTCCGATTTTCGCGAACACGCTTACCCGGGCTGGGATTGGGGTCACATCCACGATTTCCAGGCGCTGCCCGGGGCCCCGCTGCCCTCCGAATTCGGCGCGCAGGCCCTGCCCGCTGCCCACCTGCTGCGCGAGATGCTCGGCGAGGCCGCCTGGCCGCCCGACTGGGAGGTGTGGGCCTACCACGACTTCCAGCCCGACCAGGCCTTCCGCGTGGCGAAGATCCACATGGGTGACAGCCTGGAGAGCTTCGTGGAGAACTCGCAGGCCTACCAGGCGCGCCTGATCCGCTTTGCGGTGGAGGCCTACCGCCGGGCGATGGGCCGGGTCACCGGCTACTTCCACTACATGTTTGTCGAACCCTGGAAAGCGATCACCTGGGCGGTGCTGGACGTTAACCGCGAGCCCAAGCAGGGCTTCTTCGCCCTCAAAGAGGCCTCCGCCCCGGTGCTGTTCTCGCTGGTGCGCTACCGCGAGAACCTGGAGACCGGCCTGGTGCCCCTGGCGGAGGCCTGGGTGGTGAACGACCTGCTGCGCCCCCTCGAGGTGCGCTGCCGGCTGCTGCTCGAAGGCCCGCGGGAGGATATCGAGCTCATCGAGCTGTACGAGTTCATCCCGCCTCAGGCAGCCCAGCGCGTGTTCCACATCGGTGAGTTCCGCCAGAACTGCGTGCTGGACGAGCGGTTAAACCGCATGCAGCAGGTCCTTCACAGCCTGCAGCCGGGCACCTACACGCTGGCCGGCGAAATCTGGGAAGAAGAGACCCTGCTCGCGCGCAGCGAGGTGACGGTGGAATACCTGCAGCCGACCGTCCCCCCGGAGGTGCAGGCTTGAGCCCGGGGCGCAGCCGGAAGCACACACACCGGGGGAACAGCGTGCGCATCAGCGGGGCTGTAAAGGCCATGAACACCGCCCGCCGGCGCCTGAGCGAGGGCATCCCTCCTGCGGAGGCACCCCAGTTCCGGCGCTGGGTGACGCAGGTTGTAGACCAGATCGAGACCATCTGCCGGGCAAACCGCATCCGGCCCGAACAGCTCCTGCCGCCCACATACCGCGCTTATCTCTACCTGCGCTCCATCGACCTGCAGAACCTGCCCCCGCCCCAGGAGGATGTCTCCGCCCCGGCGGCTCCCGTGCGCATCCGGAACCTGGTGGCCCTCACCCGCTGGCTGCAGGAGCAGCTCCAGGAGATCGCCGCTGCGCCGCAGGAACAGCGCCCCCAGCTTCGCCAGTCCGCCCTGCGCAGCGTGCAGGAGACCTGGCGGCAGGTGGAGAACAAGCTGCAGGCGGCCGGCGCCGGCCGCGAGGCGCTGCCCGCCCCCTCGCGGCGCGCCTGCCAGTGGCTGCGCTGCCTCTCGCAGCCGGCCCATTTCGACCGGCACATCTCGGCCCTTCAGCAGGTCCAGCAGGCGGCAGGGCGCATCCTGGCTGCTGCACGAAAACCGCGCGGCGTGCAGTTCCAGGCGGAGTTCGCCCACATCCCCTCACTCTACCGGGTCACCACCCGGGGGCGGACGGTAAAGCTGACCGCCAGCGAGGCCTATACCGGCGCCCCGCCGCAGGTTCTGGAAGACCTGGCCCGCGCCGCGCTGCTCGGCCGCGACCGCTCGACCGGCGAGCGCCTGAAGGCTTACTCAGAAAGCGCCGCCTTCCAGCAGGCCCTGGGGGCCCTGGAGGGTGAGCCGGTAAGCGGCGGCCGCGGCTCCACCTACGACCTGCAGCAGGTGTTCGCACGGGTCAACGCCGAATATTTTGACGGGAAGATGCCCGCCCCACGCCTGGTCTGGAACAGCACCATCACGCACCGCAAGCTCGGCCACTACCAGTTCTCCAGCGACACGGTGCTGATCAGCATCACCCTGGATACCCCCCAGACGCCCGAGTACGTGATCGATTATGTGATGTACCACGAGCTGCTCCATAAAGCGCTGGGCGTTCAGGTCGTCAACGGCCGCCGCTACGCGCACACCCCCGCCTTCCGCCGTGCGGAGCGCAGGTTCCGCTACTATAATGAAGCGCAGGAGTATCTGCAGAAGCTGGGACAGTCGTTGAGTTGAAGCAAGCATGACGAACGCCGCACCCAAACAACCTCCCGCCATCTGGCCCCCGTTCAAGCTGGTCATTTTCGACTGCGACAGCACGCTGACGCTCGTCGAGGGCATCGACGAGCTGGCGCGCATCGCCGCAGAGGAAGACACCTCCGGCGGGCGCTCGGCTGAAAGCATCGCCCTGAGCATCGCCACCCTCACCAAGCGCGCCATGGAGGGTGACCTGCCCCTGGAGGCGGTGTACGGCCAGCGCCTGCACACCGTCAACCCCACCCTGGCGCAGGTGAGCAAGATCGCCAGTATCTACCGCGAGAAAGTCATCCCCGACGCCCGCCAGGTGATCGAGGCCCTGCAGGCCCTGGGGTGTAAGGTCTTCATCGTCAGCGGCGGGCTGTTCCAGGCGGTGCGCGATTTTGGCGTCTGGCTGGGGGTGCCGGTGGAAAACATCTTCGCCGTGGATATGGAATACGACCAGCTCTCCGGCGCCTGGTGGCGCTACTGGGAGCAGCCCGGCGGGCAGAACCCGCGCGCCAACCACCTGGCGGTGGAGGCCAGCCCGCTCACCGGCACGCGCGGCAAGAACCGCATCATCGCCCACATTCGCGCCAGCCACCCCGGGCGCGCCATGCTGGTCGGCGACGGGCTCTCCGACCTGGAGGCCGGCGGCGAGGTCAACCTGTTCGTCGGCTTCGGCGGAGCCGTCTACCGCCAGCGCATTGACGAGGGATCTCCGGTGTACATCCGGAGCGCCTCGCTGGCCTCCGTGCTGCCCCTGGCGCTGGGGCTGTCCGGCAACACCCCGCCCTACACCGCCCTGTGGGTGGAAGGCCTGCGCCAGATCATCCACGGGGAGACCGTCTTCCACGACCGCCGGTTATTCGACACATTTCGCGACGCCATCCGCGGCCCGCTGGCGAAGGAGGCCCTGTGACCACCCGCTTTCGCATCCTCATCGCCGATCCGCTGCACGAATCCGCCTGGCAGCTGCTGCGCCAGGAGCCCGATGTGGAGGTGTGCGGGCCGTTTGAGAGCCGCGATGCGCTGCTGAAGGTCCTGGAAGACGCCGACGCCCTGATCGTACGCTCGAACACCCGCGTGGACGCAGAACTGCTGCTGGCCGCCCCCCGGCTGAAAGTGGTCGCCCGCGCTGGCGCGGGCCTGGAAAACGTGGATATCGACTTCGCCACCCGCCGCGGTGTGCTGGTGATCAACGCGCCCGACGCCAACCTGGTAGCCGTGGCCGAGTTCACCATGGCCGTGCTGCTGGCCCTGGCGCGCTTCATCCCGCGCGGCGCAGCCCTGGCCCGCCAGGGCGAATGGCCTTCGATGGACCTGCTGGGCTTCGAGCTGTGCGGCCGCACCCTGGGGATTATCGGCTTCGGCCGCCTGGGGCGTGAGGTGGCCGCCCGGGCGCGCGCCTTCGGTATGCACGTTCTGGTTTACGACCCGTACGTGGACCTGACTTTCACCCAGGCAGAAGGGGTGGAGATGGTGAACTTCTCCGAGATGCTGGCGCGCGCCGACGTGCTCAGCCTGCACACCGCCTACACCCCGCGGACCGAGCACATCATCGACGCGGCCGCCCTGGCGCAGATGAAGCCGGGTGCGGTGCTGGTCAACTGCGTCCACCCCGGGCTGGTGGACGAGCAGGCCCTGCTGGATGCCCTCGAGAACGGTCCGCTCGCCGCAGCCGCCCTGGACAACCTCTCGCAGGAGCCGCCGCCGCTCGATCACCCCCTGCTGCAACACCCGCGCGTGCTGCTCACGCCGCATCTCAGCCAGAGCACCCTCGAAGCGCAGACGGCCACAGCTACCCAGGTGGTCTCCGATGTGCTTGCCGCGCTGCGCGGGGATGACTACCGCCACACCGTCAACCTGCCCTTCCACGAAGGCGGCCCCGACCGCCCGGCCGTGACCTACCGCTCGGTGCGCCCCTACATCCACCTGGCGGAAAAGCTCGGCAAGCTGCAGGGCCAGCTTGCGGAAGGCTGGATCACGCGCGTGGAGGTGGAAGTGGTGGGTGAAGGGCTGCGCAACCTGGTGCGCCCGGTGGCTGCGGTGCTGCTCTCGGGCATGCTGCTGCCGGTGGAGGGCCGCAAGGTCAACTGGGTCTCTGCGCCGGTATTAGCCCACGAGCAGGGCATCGCCATGGCGCAGGCCAAAGGGCTGGTCGACCTGTCGGACTATCCCAACGGCATCGCCTGCCGCATTTACTGGCAGGGCGGCCAGCGCACTGTGGCCGGCGTGCTCTTCGGCAACGGCGAAGCCCGCCTGGTGCAGTACGACGACTACCACGTGGACGCCTACCCGGAGGGCTACGTGCTCATCCTGGAGAACCAGGACGCCCCGGGGGTGATCGGTAAGATTGGCCTGCGCCTCGGCCAGGCCGGGGTGAACATCGCCCAGTGGCGCTACGGGCGTGAGAAGCCCGGCGGCCGTGCGGTGTCCTTTATCAACCTCGACCAGCGTGTCCCAAAATCGCTAATCCAGGAACTGCTAAACGAACCCGAAATCGCATCAGCCCGCCTGGTGCACCTGTAAAAGAGCATCATGAACATCCTCAGCAAAACCCTGATGTCCATCCGCTTCATTGGTCTGGATAACGCCTTCCGGACCATCCGTTACACCCTGTTCCGCGACATGGCGGAGCGCCGCTACCCGGAGCCGACCCCCGAAGGGGATCCCTACCAGCCCGGGACTCTGCAGGAGGCCCGCATCCTCGATCGCGGGGCGCACTTCCGCTTTGAACGCGCCGAACTGGAGATCGTCTTCCTGGCGCCCGACCTGGCGCGCCTTTCGTGGGGGCCGGCGCCCGAGCCGGTGCCCTATGCCATCGCCCGCAGCGGCTGGCCTCCCGTCGAAGTGCAGCTCACTCAGGAAGACGACGGCTGGTGCCTGGAAAGCCCGGCCCTCCGGCTGTACGTGGACGCCGGAGGGGGCCTGCGCTTCACCGACCTTCAGGACCGGCTGCTGCGCGCGGAGCTGCCCCCCTGGCGCCAGCCCCTGAGCGACGAATCGACTCGCTGGACGCAGTACGCCGCGCTGGCGCCCGAGGAGCGCATCTTCGGCCTGGGCGAACAGTCCGGCGCGCTGAACCGCCGCGGCGCCTATTACCGCCTGTGGAACACCGACCCCGGCGGCTCGTATGGCCCGGGGACCGACCCGCTGTACATGCCCCTGCCGGTCTTCCAGGGGATGCACGCCCGGGGCAGCTACCTGGTATTCTACGAGAACAGCTTCGACGGCCTGCTGGGCTTTGGCCCGCCCGCCGGGAAGGAGGCGGTGCGGCCGTCCCCTCCGGCTGGCTTCAACCTGCCCCCGCTGCCCGCCGACCAGGCGGTGGCGCACTTCACCGGCGGCATGCTGCGCTACTATTTCTGTGCCGGCCCGCTGCCGCACCTGCTGGAGCGCTTCAGCGAGCTCACCGGGCGCCCGCCGCTGCCGCCGCGCTGGAGCCTGGGCTACCACCAGTGCCGCTGGGGCTACCGCAGCGAGCAGGATATCCGCGCGGTGGTACAGGGCTTCCGCGAGCACAACCTGCCGCTGAGCGCCATCCACCTGGACATCGACTACATGGACAGCTACCGCGTGTTCACCGTCCATCCCGAGAACTTCCCTGACCTGACCGGCCTGGCGCGCGAACTGGACGAAGCCGGCGTGCGCCTGGTGACCATCGTGGACCCGGGCGTGAAACAGGATCGCGACTTCGAGCTCTTCCGCGAGGGGCTGCGCGAGAAGGTGTACTGCACGCTGCCCGACGGCGTGCCGATGACCGGGCTGGTGTGGCCGGGCTGGACGGTCTTCCCCGACTTCACCAACCCCCGCACCCGCGAGTGGTGGGGCCGCCAGTATGCCCGCCTGCTGGACTGCGGCGTGGCCGGCTTCTGGCACGACATGAACGAGCCGTCCTCCTTCGCCGCCTGGGGCGATATGACCCTGCCGCGCGCCACCCGCCACGACTTCGACGGCCGCTCCGGAGACCACCGCGAGGGGCACAACGTGTACGGCCTGCTGATGAACCGCGCCGGTTATGAAGCGCTGCGCCGCCTGCGCCCCGACCGCCGCCCCTGGATCATCTCGCGCGCCGGCTGGGTGGGCCAGGCGCGCTACGCCTGGAACTGGACCGGCGATACGGAGGCCTCCTGGCGGGCGCTGGCGATGACCATCCCCAGCGTGATTGGGCTGGGGCTCTCGGGCCAGCCGTTCTCCGGCCCCGATATCGGCGGCTTCAGCGGCAACCCCTCTGCCGAACTGTACCTGCGCTCCTTCCAGATGGGGGCGTTCCTGCCCTTCTTCCGCACGCACTCCGCCGCCGGCACCGCCCGGCGCGAGCCCTGGGTTTTCGGCGAGCCGTTCACCTCGATCGTGCGCAGCTTCCTGGAGCTGCGCATGCGCCTGCTGCCGTATCTGTACAGCCTGGCCTGGGAGGCCGCGCAGTGCGGCGCACCGCTGGTCCGCCCGCTCGGCTGGGACCATCCCGACGCCCCCGACCTGTGGGCCGTGCAGGATGCCTTCCTGCTCGGCAGCGCCCTGCTGGTTGCCCCGGCCCTGGAAGAGAAAGGCCTTTCCCGCAACGTGACGCTGCCGCCCGGGGGTTGGTTCGACTTCTGGGACGATCAGGTGTTCAGCGGGCCGGGGGAGATCGAGCGCCCCACGCCCCTCGAGCGCATCCCCGTCCTGGTGCGCAGCGGGTCGATCCTGCCCCTGGAAGAAGACGGCACGCTCGCACTTCATGTCTATGCGCAAATCAGGGATACCAGCGAGGGCGATCCCGCCCGCCCTGCCGCCCGCATCTACAGAGACGCCGGCGACGGATACGGCCCCGGCCGCCTCGACAGCCTCTACCTGCGCGCCGCGCCGGACGGCATCGAGATCACCTGGGAGCAGGAAGGCGAGTTCCCCTTCCCTTACGATGCACTGGTGCTGCAGTTTCACGGCTTCCAGCCTGCCCGGGCGCAGGTGGACGGCAGCCCCACAGACCTTTCCGGCGGGCGCCTGCACCTGCAGGGGCCGTTCGGGAGTTGTGTGCTCTCGTGACTGTCAAAAATCCTTTTTTTCGACTACAATTACCCGGTTGGTTGCTCCTCCAGTTTCCCGCTTGGAGATTAGTGAACCGCACATCTATACCCTATAACCTGGAGGCCTCATGCTCGGTCTTGTGCTGATCCTGGGTGGCTTAGCGCTGTTCCTTTTCGGGATTTCCATGCTCAGCTCCGGCATGGAAAAACTGACCGGAGACCAGATTCAACAGTGGCTGGAACAGGTCACGAACAGCCGGCTGAAAAGCACCATCTTCGGCACGGTTGCCACCGCCCTCATCCAGAGCAGTGGTCTGCTCATGGTGACTATGATCGGCCTGATCAACGCCAACCTGATGACCGTCGAACAGGCCATCGGCGTCATGCTCGGCCAGGAGATCGGCACCACCCTCACTGCCCAGGTCGTCGCCTTCGATATCGGCGCCTTCCGCCTGATCCTGGTTGTCGCAGGTATCCTGCTGCTCGAATTCTTCCCCCAGCAGAACTGGAAGAAGTTCGGCGAGATTCTCATGGGCCTGGGCATCATCTTCGTCGGCATGAGCTATATGTCCGACGCGCTGGAAGTGCTGATCGAAATCCCCTGGGTGGCCGGGACGCTGGAGGCCATGAGCCAGCGGCCCTGGGTCGGTGTGATCGCCGGCGTCCTGACAACCGCCGTCACGCAGAGCAGCACCGCAGTAACCAGTATGACGGTCGCCATGGGGATGAGCGAAGCCATCACCCTCCGCGGCGCAGTAGGGATCATCCTGGGCGCCAACATCGGCTCGTGCGTCACCGGGCTGATCGCCGCCCTGCGGCTCTCCAACACCGCCCGCCAGGCATCCATCGCCCAGATCATGATCAACGTGATCGGCGTGCTCATCTTCCTGCCGCTCATCAACCCTTATGCCAGCCTGATCGAGCTCACCTCGGCCAACCTGCCGCGCCAGATCGCCAACGCACACACCATCTTCAACGTCACCGTCAGCCTGCTGATGTTCCCCTTCGTGCGCCAGATCGCGGCGCTCGCCCGCAAGATCTTCCCCACCATCCCGGAGAAGGAAATAGAGAAGGTCACCGCCTATATCGACGAGGCGCAGTATGCCGTGCCCGCTGTGGCACTTAAAGAGGCCTCCCGCGAGCTGTACCGCCTGGGCGAGGTGACCTGCGAGATGATCGAGCTGAGCTGCCATGCCCTGATCGACCTGGAGCTGGACAAAGCCGAGCGCGTGCTGGAGATGGAAAGGTGCGTGGTCGATCCAGTGACCGATGAGCTCGAGCGCTTCATCATGACCCTGATGCGCTCTGACCTGGAGATCAAACAGCAGGCACGCAGCTTCCAGATGAAGAACCTGCTGGTGGACATTGAGCGCGTGGGCGACATGGCCGAAGATATCGCCCAGTTCGCCCAGGAACGGGCGTCGGCCAGCATCCCCTTCACCGGCGAGGCCATCGAAGAGCTGAAGATCCTCTGGGAGAGCACCCACGAGATCTACCATAACGCGCTCGTCGCTTTCCGCGACGGCGACCGCGAGCTGGCGGAGAAGGTCCAGCAGGCGGAAAAAGAGTTCGACAGCATGTATATGAAAGCCCGCCAGCGCCACATCCGCCGCATGGAGAACGGGATGTGCCATCCCGAGGCCAATGTGATCTTCACCGAAACCCTGCGCCTGCTCGAGCGCATCTGCGACCACGCCGATAACCTGGGCGTGAGCGTGGCGAGGAATTGACAGCGGCCGCAGAAGCGGCCAGGGCCTGGGTCCCACGCTCTGCGTGGGACCCTTTTTAACTGCTTCCCACGGTCCCCGTGGGAACCCACCTCGCCCCGCTCCGCGGGGCCTCAGGTGAACTCAGGTCTTCGGGTTTTATACAGGCGGCCGCAGAGCGGCTCAAACAACATACCCGCGCTCCGCGTAAGAACGAGAGATTTCCTTTCCATCCGGGTCTACTTTTTCTGCGTCCCATCCCCCATCCAGGCGTTAAAAAACGGGCATTCTCCTTTATAATCCAGTCAAAGGAGGTGCATATGGATTCCCTCATTCCCGAAAAAGTGGCGCAGGCTGTGGGCATCCTGCGCGAAAAACATATCGATGCCTGGTTGACCTTCGTACGCGAGACCAGCGCCGGGAGCGACCCGGTCCTGCCGCTTATCTTCGGGCAGCCGCTGACCTGGCAGAGCGCCCTGATTATCACCCGCTCGGGAGACACCTTCGCCATCGTCGGCTCCTTCGAGACCGAACTCGCCCGCAGCACCGGGGCCTACACCACGGTGATCCCTTACGACCAGTCCATCCGCTCCAGCCTGCTGCACACCCTTGAACGCATCTACCCCAACAAGATCGCCATCAACTACTCACGCAGCGACCCGCACGCCGACGGGCTGACCTACGGCATGTACCAGCTCCTGATCGACTACTTCGCCGACACCCCCTGGGAGCAGCGCCTGATCTCGGCTGAGGGGATCATCGCCTCCCTGCGCGGCCGCAAGACCCCCAGCGAAATCGAGCGCATCCGCCGCGCCATCCGCACCACCGAAGAGATCTATGCCCGCACGATCGAGGCCATCGAGCCGGGGATGACGGAGAAAGAGATCGGCGCCTTCATGCACAGCCAGCTCGAGGAATGCGGGGTGGAAGCGGCCTGGAAGAAGACGCAGTGCCCCATCGTCAACGCCGGCCCGGATTCCCCGGCCGGCCACGGCCCGCCCACAGACATCCGCCTGGAGCCCGGTCACCTGCTGCACATCGACTTCGGCGTCCTCCAGGACAGCTACTGCTCCGATATCCAGCGCCTGATCTACTTCCGCCGCCCGGGAGAGACCACCGCCCCCGAGCCCCTGCAGCGCGGCTTCGACGTGCTGGTCCAGGCCGTACAGGCCGCGGTGAATGCCATGCGCCCGGGCGTCACCGGGCTGGAAGTGGACGCTGCCGCCCGTGAAGTGATCACATCCGCCGGCTACCCCGAGTTCGCCCACGCCACCGGCCACCAGCTCGGCCGCACGGTCCACGACGGGGCCGGCATCCTGGGGCCGGAGTGGGAGCGCTACGGGGAGACCGTGCACCTGCCCCTCGAGCCGGGGCAGGTCTTCACCGTCGAGCCCAGCCTGCCCGTCCCTGGCTTCGGCCACCTGGGGATCGAAGAAGACGTGCTGGTGACCGAGGACGGAGTCGAGTTCCTCTCCACGCCGCAGACCGGACTCATCCTGCGCTGACTCAACCCTGAACCGGCTCTGCCGGACAGACGCCATAAGGACCGCTGCCATGACCTTCGTACTGCCCCTGGGTGAAAAGAAACGCATCGCCCTGGTCGCCCACGACGCCCGTAAGCAGGCCCTGCTGGACTGGGCGCGCGATCACAGGGATGAACTGGCCCGCCACACCCTGTACGCCACCGGCACTACCGGTAAGCGGCTCATGGAAGCCACCGGCCTGCAGATCCACCGCTTCAACAGCGGCCCGCTGGGCGGCGACCAGCAGGTGGGCGCCAAGATCTCCGAAGGCGAGATCGACTTCCTGATCTTCTTCTGGGACCCGCTCGAGCCCCAGCCCCACGACCCGGACGTCAAGGCCCTGCTGCGCCTGGCGGTGCTCTACAACATCCCCACGGCTTCTAACCCCGCCTCGGCCGATTTTCTGTTCAGCTCGCCCTACATGAACCAGACCTACGATCGCGTCATCCCCGACTACCTCAGCCGGCTGCGCGAGATCTACGAAGAAGAGGCGGAAGGCGACGATTAAACTCTGGATGGATGACCGGCCAGCGAGACCGGTCATCCATCCTTCAAGCCGCCCCGGCCGCGTCCCATTTTCTGTGTTAAAATCTGCACTCAGCGCGGGCCTGCCCACCGGCCCGCGAACCGGATTCTTTTTTTATCAGGCAGTTATCATGAAAGTCATTCAATCCATCAAAGGCACCCGCGATTTTTACCCCGAAGAAATGGCCGTGCGCACCTGGCTGTACGACAAAGTGCGCCAGGTTTCCACCGCGTTCGGCTACCAGGAATACGACGCCCCCTTCCTGGAAACCCTGGAGCTGTACGCCGCCAAGTCCGGCGAGGAGCTGGTCAAAGAGCAGTCTTTCGTCTTCCCCGACCGGGGTGGCGACCTGATCACCCTGCGCCCCGAGCTGACCCCCAGCCTGGCGCGCATGGTCGCCCAGCGCCAGCACGGGCTCACCTACCCCCTGCGCTGGTGGTCGTGGGGTCCCTTCTGGCGCTACGAGAAGCCGCAGAAAGGGCGCACGCGCGAGTTCTTCCAGTGGAACATCGACCTCATCGGCCCGCAGAACCCCGAATCGGACGCCGAGCTGATCGCCATCGCGGCGACCTTCTTCAAAGAGACCGGCCTGACCCCCGATCAGGTGCAGATCCTGGTCAACGACCGCCGCCTGATGGACGCCCAGTTCGCCGCGCTCGGCATCCCCGAGAGCCAGCGCCCCGGTGTGCTGCGCCTGATCGACCGCCGCGACAAGATGTCCCCTCAGGCTTGGGCTGACTATGCGCAGGAAATCGGCCTGACGGAGGCGCAGTTCGCCTCCCTGAAGGACCGCCTCAACGACCAGGAGCTCTGGCGCCAGTCCGCAGAGCTGCAGCGCACCTTCGCCGCCGTTGATGCGATGGGCCTGGGCGCTTACGTACGCTTCGCCCCGCACATCATCCGCGGCCTGCTGTACTACACGGGCACCGTCTTCGAGGCCTGGGATACCAAGGGCGAGTTCCGTGCCATCCTGGGCGGCGGGCGCTACGACAACCTGGTGGGCGACGTGGGCGGCGATCCCCTGCCCGGCGTGGGCTTCGCCATGGGCGACCTGGTCATCTCGCTGGTGCTGGAGAAGTACGGCTGCCTGCCGGAAGGGCGCGGCGCCTCCCCCGCCCCCGTGCTGGTGACCGTGTTCGACGAGAACTCGCTGCCGGCCTCCCTGGCCCTGGCCGCCCGCCTGCGCGAGCGCGGCCTGCAGGTGGCCGTATACCCCGAGGCGGTGAAGCTCGGCCGGCAGTTCAAATACGGCGACCGCATGGGCATGCGCGCCGCCCTGGTGCTGGGCCCCGACGAACAGGCCCGGGGCGTGGTGGCGATCAAAGACCTGCGCAGCGGCGAGCAGTTCACCGTGCCGCAGGAGGAAGCGGCGGAGAGCCTGCAGAAATTGCTTGCCCAACAGAAGCCTTTATGATAGAATACGCTCCGCTGAGCGAGCGGACATGGTGGGCGTAGCTCAATGGCAGAGCATCGCACTGTGGATGCGAGGGTTGTGGGTTCGACCCCCATCGCCCACCCCAATAAGCGGGGCAGCCTGATCAGGCTGCCCTGTGGTGGTTAATGGGGCCCCTGAGACCACCCTCACCCAAACCCTCTCCCTGGCAGGGCGAGGGCTTTAATTTACGTCCTTGCGAGGACGAACCGCCTGTAAAACCGGCTGCCTTTCTGGCACCGTCATAAACGCCTTCTCCCCGGCAGGGGGGGCGGAAACACCCCGGTTGCAGAAGGGCCTGGGAACCAGGCGTCGGGATGCAGAAGGCACGAAACCCGGTCTCCGCCGGGTTTCAGTGAACAGCGAGCCCTGCGAAGGCAGGGCTTTGTGCTTTTTCAAGGTGCAGCTTCAGCTGCCAGCTTTTCAGGGGGACGCGGGTGATGCTGCGCATCTCGGACACGGATTCAGCGGAGAACGCGGATATTATCTAACAGCTGTGGCGACAGGAGAACAATGGATATCCGTTCCCTTCGTTCCCAGGCGACCGTAGGGCGCCATCCGTTGTCTACCCCCACCCTTGCCCTCTTTCAAGGGGTAGATTTAGATTTTACTCTAACTCCGCCGC
The DNA here is from genome assembly GCA_012516075.1 of Chloroflexota bacterium. Lineage (GTDB taxonomy): Bacteria > Chloroflexota > Anaerolineae > Anaerolineales > UBA4823 > JAAYXE01. The sequence continues at coordinate 18,939 of JAAYXE010000110.1, forward strand.
CAGGCATCCGGAGCGGTATGCAAGCATACTCAGCAGGCGAGTGCCAGCGAGCCTGCGCAGTCGAAGGGCGCCTGGCGGTAGAGATTATTTTTCCCGCAGGCCGCTTCGACCAAACATGCTCCGCATGCCGCTCCGCGCGCCTGCGGGCGGATTGCTTGTGTACCTGTGGGGGCACCGCACCCAGGCATCCTGAGCGGAGCAGGCGAGCGCCAGCGAGCCTGCGCAGTCGAAGGGCGCCTGGCGGTAGAGATTATTTTTCCCGCAGGCCGCTTCGACTGCGGAGAAGACCACTCCTCCGCTCCGCGCGCCTGCGGAACACAAAAATCCGCGTGCTTGAGACCACCCTCACCCAAACCCTCTCCCTGGCAGGGAGAGGGCTTTAATTTACGTCCTTGCGAGGACGAACCGCCTGTAAAACCGGCTGCCTTTCTGGCACGGTCTTAAGCGCCTTCTCCCCGGTGGGGAGAAGGCTGGGATGAGGGGGGAATCACGAGCCGGAAGGCAGACTTCGACCGGGCATGCCTGTCATGCATAACATGCACAGCATGTCCATGTCCACGCCGCTCCGCTCGCCTGCGGGCGCTATTCTTTGTCAGGCCCCACCCTGGGCGTCTTTTAAGGGTAGTCAGGTAACCATAGCGGCAGTCGAAGAACGACTACTCAGCAACCACCTATCCAGGGCACCGCACCAAGGCATCCGGAGCGGCGGTCAAAGAACGACCGCCCGGTCGAAGGGCGCCTGGGTGCGGGTTGATTCGCC
>JAAYXE010000111.1 GCA_012516075.1 Chloroflexota bacterium
ACCTCGATCTCCGCCGTCATCCCCCAGCGCAGGCGGGGATCGACCTCCTCCAGGTCGACCTCCATCCCGTAATACACATCGCCGTCCACTTCCTGATACCCCAGATCGAGCCGCTCGATCCGCCCCGGCAGGGTCACGCCCAGGGCCGGGAAGCGCAGCTGCACGGCCTGACCGGGCTGCAGCAGCACCACATCGCGCTCCGGCACCTCATCGCTGCGCACCTCCCAGTGCTCCAGGTCCGCCAGCACGATGCGCGGCTCGCCCGCCGGCATCCACTCGCCGGCCTTCACATTCACCGAAACCACCCGCCCGGCGGCCGGGGCGATAATCTGCGCCTGGCGCAGCGCGGCCTGCGCCGCCGCCAGCCCGGCTTCGGCCTTCTCCAGGCGCTTCTGCGCCAGCTCCAGCTCGTCGGGGTCTGGCCCGGCGGAGAGCTCCTCCACGCGGCGCTCCAGGTCGGCCACCCGGGCATTAAGCACCTCCACCTGCGCGGCGGCCATGGCCACATCGATCTCGTCCGGCGGGCTGAGCAGGTCGTCGAGCTTCTCTTTGCGGTCGCTCACCAGCCGCTCCAGCTCGGCGATGTGGCCCTCCTGCTGGGTGATGCGCAGTTTGAACTGGCGCGCGTTCATGAACATCCACAGGAAGTGGTTCTTATTGTTGTAATACTTCTGCGTCTTGGCCAGGTCCTCGCGCGCCCGCTCCAGGCGCTTCTCCGCCATCATTAAGTTGCTGCGCGCCTGCTCGATCTGCTGCTGGGAGGGCGGGCGGACCAGGCTGGCGTACAGGTCTTCGTGCAGCGCCAGGTCTTTGCGCGCCTGCTCCAGCTCCACCTGCGTCTCGGCCAGCTCCACGGCGGCCTTCTGCTGCAGGTCCTTCAGCGCCTGGCGGGCCAGCGCTACCTCCAGTTCGGCGGCGGAGACCTGCGCCTCGAACTTCGGGTACGAGTCCAGCTCCACCAGCACATCACCGGCCGCCACCACCTGTCCTTCCCGGACCAGCACGCGTGCCGCGCGCCCGGGGATGGCCGCCGCCAGCGACAGATCCTGCCGGGGGACCAGGCGGCCCTCCACCAGCAGCGCCGCTTCGGGCTGCGCCTGGGGCGCCTGCCCCTGGGCCGGCGCCGCGGCGGGCCGCAGCCAGCAGGCCAGCGCGAGCAGCGCCGCCAGCAGCAGGGCTGCCGGCCAGCGCCTGACGGGCCGGGAAGCGCTAACGTCCATCTGTCTCAAGGACGGTCTCCGCTAGCGGCCAAAGTCCACCACCACCGTCATCCCCCAGCGCAGGCGCGGGTCGCTCTCGGTGAGCACGATCCTGGCCGTGTAGGTCACCTCGCCGAAGCGCTCCACGAACAGGTCGCTGATCGATTCGACCCGGCCTTCCAGCTCCAGCTCGGGCAGGGCGTCGGGGGTCACCGTGACCACCTGGCCGATCTCCACCCGCGGCAGCTCCATCTCGTTCAGGTCTTCGGTCTCCACCAGCCAGCTCGAGAGGTCGGCCAGGGTGACGGCCGCGACGCCGGGCATGGCCTGCTCGCCGGCCTTGATGTTCAGGTTCACCACCGTGCCTGAGATGGGCGCCACCAGTTCCGCATCGGCCAGGGAGGCCTGCGCGGCGATCAGGCTGTTCTCGGCGGCCTTCAGGCGCGCCCCGGCGATCTCCAGATCATCGGGGTCCGGGCCGTCTTTCACTTCTTCGTACTCCTGCTCGGCCAGGGCCAGGTTGGCCTGCGCCAGCGCCAGGTTCGCTTCGGCAATGTTCAGGTCCAGATCGCTGGGGTTGCCCTCCAGGTTGTTGAGGTAGCGCACGGCGTCGTCGTAGCGCTGCTGGGCCTCGGCCAGGGCGGCCTGGTAGCGGGCGCGCTCCAGGTTGTCTTCGGGCTTGTTCTCGTACTGGGCGAAGTCTTTCTGCGCCTGGGTGAGCTGGTCTTTGAGCAGCACCACATTGGCGCGCGCTTTCTCGATGTCGGTGCTGCGGCTGCCGCTCTTCAGATTGTTGAGATAGCGTTCGGCGTCGCGCACCGCGTCGCGGGCTGCAGCCACCTTCTGCTGTGCGGCGGCGGTGATCACCGCGCTGTTCTCGTGCAGGGCTTTGAGCGCCTGGCGCGCGCTGACCAGCTCCAGCTCGGCGGCGGCCACCTGGGCAGCCAGCTTCTCGCGCTGGTCCAGGCGGGCCAGCGGCTGCCCGGCCTCCACCTGCTGGCCTTCTTCCACCAGCACTTCCACAATCACACCGGTCATGTTGAAGCTCAGGTTGACGTACTCTGCCGGCACCAGGCGGCCTTCTACCAGCAGGTCTCCATCCGCCTGCACCGGCGGGATCGCTGTTTCCTGGGTCTGCGGGCTGCCCCCGGCCTGCGCGGACCCGCTGCAGGCCGAAAGCAGCAGCCCTCCCAGCAGGCTCACGATCAGAAGTATCGAAAGCGATAATTTTTTCATGCGTTCACCTTTGAATTTCCCCACTGCGGCAGCAGGGGTGTAGTTACTCATATGCCAGCACCTCACGGATGGTCAGGTGGGTGGCGCTGCGTGCCGGGATGATGCTGGCCAGCACCGAGAGGACGATCACCACCGCCAGCCAGATGAACAGGCCGGTGGGGGTGAAAGCGAAGCTGGCCTCCCCGCCGAAGAGGGCGAGGCTGACGGCGTTAGCCATCACCCGGGTGATCGGCACCGCCGCCAGGCCGGAGAGCACCCACGAGAACAGCCCGATCAAGGCGCCTTCGATCAGCACCATGCGCAGCAGGGCGCGGTCCGATGCGCCCACGGCGCGCAGGATGCCGATCTCGCGCGTGCGCTCCATAACGTTCAGGCTCATCACGCCGGCCAGCCCGATGCTGCCCACCATGGCGGTGAGGATGGCCAGGAAGAGCAGGATGGCGGTGAGGATGTTGAAGCCCTCGCTGGCCGTCTCCATCATCGCCCGGCCGGTGTCCACGTCGGCAACCTGGAAGCCCTTGCGGTCGAGCAGGTCTTCGACCTGCTGGGCCAGCGCCATCTGGTCTGCAGGGCTGAGGTCGGGGTGGGTGGAGGCCAGGCGGTATACGGAGGCCTGCCCGGGCTGGTGGATCAGGCCGGCCAGGTAATCGTAGTGCGTGTAGGCAGAGAGGCCGCTGATCTTCCCGGCGAGCTGGAAGAAGCCAACCACCACCCATTCGGTCTCTTTGCCGTTCACCCGCAGGCGCAGCGTGTCGCCCACGTCCAGGTCGGGGAAGCGCTCCAGGAAGAGCTCGCTCAGGGCGATGGCGTTCTCGTCGCCGGGCTCGATCCAGCGCCCTTTGAGCATGATGGGCTCGATCAGCACGCTGCCGGCCGGCGGAGCGAGCAGGCTCACGCTCTCGCCCACCACGTCGTCCTCCAGGATGAGCTCCGTGCGCGCGAACGTCCAGCCCTCCACGTGCGAGATCCCGGGCAGCTCCGCCAGCGCCCGTTCGACCTCCTCGATGCGGTAAGAGCGCGAGAAGGTCAGGTTGACGTCGGCCATGAAGTACTGCACGATCTGGTCGACGTAATCTTCCAGCGAGAGGCGCACGTTAAAGGTGGCGATGAACACCGCCCCGCCCAGCGTGAGGGTGAGCAGGGTGAGCGCCAGGCGCACCTTGCGGCGGAAGGTGTTGCGCAGGGCGATAAGCAGGATCATCGAGACGCTGCGCAGCCGGCTGATCAGGCGGTCCAGCCGGCTCTGGTCGGGCGGGTTCGACTGGCGGTAGCCGCTCAGCGCCTCCTGGACGCTGATGCGCGTTCCCGACCACACCGGCGCCAGCGCCGCGGCAACGGGCATGGTCAGCGCGATAACCGCCTGGATCCCGATGACCTGCGGCGAGAGGCGCCCGCCCTGGAAGGTGTAGTTTGCCTCCGTCGCCAGGAAGTCGACGATCCAGTAGGCCACCAGGTTCGAGGGCGGCACGGCCGCAATGAAGGCGAGCACGCCGAACAGCACGCTCAGCAGCAGGTAGATGCCGGCGATCTGCGTGCGGCGTGCGCCCACGGTTTTCAGAATACCGATCTGGGTGAGCTGCTGGTTCATGATCGCCTGCAGGGTGTTGGTGATCAGGAACCCGCTCAGGAAGACGACCAGCAGTCCGATGACCACCAGCACGGCCAGGATGGCCTCCACCAGGTACAGGTTGGGGTGGTCGGTGGAACTGCGCTGGTGGATGCTGATGATCTGCACGTTGTTGCGCTCCAGCTCGCGGCGCACGCGGGCCGTCACCTGCTCCAGATAGGCCGGGTCCTGGTCATCTCCTTCCACCGTCAGGTGCAGCACGTTGAACATGCGCGGCAGTTCCTGCTCCAGCTCGTCCAGGGTGTCGCGGTCCAGGTAGCCCTGCACCGGGGCGGCGAAAAAGCCGCCCGCCCCGCCGCTCACGCCGATGGTCTGGTCCTGGATCACGCCCACCACCTTGAGCCGGCGGGTCCTGCCGGAGGGCAGCTCCAGGGTGACCCAGCCGCCGACCTGCGCGCCGGTGTCGGGGAACTGGTACTGGTCGAAGACGATCTCCCCTTCAGCCGGGGGCCACTTCCCCGCCATCAGGCGGACCTGATTGACCTGCAGGTCGCCCGGGTCTTTGAAGGCGTGCACGTCGAGCAGGATCCACTCCCCGTCTGCGTTCTGCACGCGCGTGCTGAAAGTGCGCTCGCCCTGGGCTTCGGCCACACCCGGCAGGCGGGCAATGCGCTCCACCAGCCCCTGGGGGACGTAAGAGACCACCACCCGGATGTTGACCGGGTTGATGGCCGCGTAGCCGGACTGCATGTCGCTGCGGCCCAGCACGGAGATGTTGGCGATCACGCCGATGGCGAACAGGCCCACGGCGATGGAGGCCAGCACCAGCAGCGAGCGGGTGCGGTTGCCCCACAGGTCGGAGAGCACTTTCTGGTAGCGCGGCCGCAGTCTCACGGCTGATCTCCACGCTGCAAGATGCCGGCCTGTTCCCCGCCGTACTGCCGGCGGGCGGCCTGCTGCAGGGTGCGCCGGGCATCCGGCGCTTCCTGCAGCCATTTGCGGAATGCGTCTCCATCCAGGTGCAGGGCGGAGGCCGGCCCGTCACCGTTGGGGGAGAGGATGAGCTGTGCCCCGGCCGCCTGCAGTTCCAGGGCGCTGAGGAAATGCCCGGGCTGCAGGGTAACCGGCCGGGCCTGAGATGTTCCGTTCAGGTGGGCCTGCACCGTGCCGCCGGTGAACAGCCACAGCCCGCAGGTGCTGCCGTCCAGCCGGCGCGGCTCGTCCAGGCTGCGCTCCTGCAGGTGGTGGCTCAGCCACAGCATCTGGCTGTGGGGCAGCTCGGGGAAGCAGGCGGCCACCCAGGGGTTGATCAGTTCGCCGTCGGAGAGCAGCAGCGTGCGGCTGGTGCGCCGGGCGAGCCCGGCGTCGTGGGTGACCATCAGGATGGTCTTGCCGGCTTCCATCAGGCCGCTGAAGATGGCGAACACGTCGTCGGCAGTGCGCGAGTCCAGGTTGCCGGTGGGCTCGTCGGCGATCAGGATCGGCGGGTCGTTGGCCAGGGCGCGGGCGATGGCGGCGCACTGCTGCTGCCCGCCCGAGACCGCCGCGGGCAGCTTGTCTTCGAAGCCGGCCAGCCCCACCAGGGCCAGCAGCTCGCGCGCCCGCTTCTCGCGCCCGGCGGCGTCCAGGTAGCCGGTCAGGTACATGGGCAGGATGACGTTCTCCAGCAGGGTCAGTGTGGGCATGAGCTGGAAGAACTGGAACACGATGCCCAGGTTGCGGCCGCGCCACAGCGACATATCGCTCTCGTTCATTTTGTGGATGTCCACGCCGCCGATCAGCACCTGCCCCGAGGTGGGGTGGTCGATGCCGGTGATCATGTTCGCCAGGGTGGACTTGCCGCTGCCCGACTTGCCCACGATGCTGACGAACTCGCCCTCGTAGAAGCAGGCCGTGACGCCGCGCAGGGCGGTGAACTCGCCGGCGGCGTTCTTAAACGTCTTGACGATGCTGCGCATCTCGATCAGCGGCGCTTCGCCGCAGTCGCGGATCTGGGGGACGACGGGCATGTTCAGTGTGCCGGGCATCGCGCTACGCCTCCGCATCCGTGCTGGAGATGATGCGCCCGTCGGCGATGCGCACCGTGCGCGACACGCGGCTGGCGATGCTGCGGTCGTGGGTGACCATGAGGATGGTCTTGCCCTCATCCACCAGGCGGGTGAAGATCTGGAAGATGGCCTCGGCCGTGTTCGAATCGAGGCGCCCGGTAGGCTCGTCGGCCACGATGATCGGCGGGTCGTTGGCCAGGGCGCGCGCGATGGCCACGCGCTGCTGCTGCCCGCCCGAGATGGCGTTGGGCAGCTTGTGGGCGTGCTCGGCCAGCTCCACCATGTCGAGCAGCTCCATGGCGCGCTTCTCGCTGGACCCGTTGCGGTACAGCCCGCACAGGTCCATGGGCAGCATCACGTTCTGCAGCAGCGTGAGCGAAGGCATCAGGTAAAAGGACTGGTAGATGATGCCCAGGCGGCGGCCGCGCCACTGGCAGAGCTGGTTCTCGCTCATGCGGTGCAGGGGCTGGCCGTCCACCCACACCTCGCCCTCGCTCACATGGTCCACGCCGGTGATCATGTTGATCAGCGTGGTCTTGCCGGCGCCCGATTTGCCGATCACGGCCACGAACTCGCCCCGCTGCACATCCAGGTCGATGCCGTGCAGGGCGGTGAACGGCGGGGCGCCGCTTCCGGCCGCGGCCTGATAACGCTTGACCACGCCGCGCAGGCGGATCAGCACGTCACCGGTCTGATCTGCAGTTGAGGAGCGAGAGGTGGGGGAACGCTCGCTGGAAACAGCGGCGGTAGTATCTGAAAAAAGTCGTTTACGCAGCATTTACCAGAATTGAACATTGTGTATTAGAATGTACATACCATTCTCTTAACGGCACATGTCTATTATTATATTCTGCAGGCCTGTGCTGTCAACCTGAACCTGAAACGTGTTGTATAATTATCGACTACCTTTTCTGGAGTGTCCATGAAAACAGTGCGCAAACCCGACCGCAGAGTGGAACGTACTCGCCGCTGGCTGCGGGACGCGCTCTTCGACCTGATCATGGAGAAAGGCTACGATGCGGTCACGGTCGAAGAGATCACGCGGCGCGCCGACGTGGGACGGACCACATTTTACCTGCACTTCCGCGATAAGGAAGACCTGCTGATGGACAGCGTGCAGGGCCTGGTGGACGATCTGATGGTGCAGCTCAGCGATCTGCACATCGAGCCGGGCCAGGATGAGCCCCCTTCCGCCGAGCTGCTGACCGAGGCCATCACCATCACCTTCAAGAGCGTGCAGCAGAACGCCGGGGTGTACCGCATCATCCTGCGCGGCG
>JAAYXE010000112.1 GCA_012516075.1 Chloroflexota bacterium
CCACCACCCCCCATGCCATTACGCCTTAAATCCCTAGAACTCCAGGGCTATAAAACCTTTGCCAGCCGGACGCTGTTCCTGTTCTCGGAAGGCATCACTGCGATTGTAGGCCCCAACGGCAGCGGCAAGTCGAACATCGCCGACAGTTTACGCTGGGTGCTGGGCGAGCAGTCGTACAGCCTGCTGCGGGCGAAGAAATCAGAGGACATGATCTTTTCCGGGTCCGAGCTCCGCCCGCGCGCCGGGATGGCTTCGGCGACCATTACCTTCGATAACAGCGACGGCTGGCTGCCGATCGACTTCGCCGAAGTGGCCATTACCCGCCGCTCCTATCGCGACGGGCAGAACGAATACCTGATTAACGGGCAGCGCGTGCGCCTGAAAGATGTGACCGAACTGCTGGCGCGGTCGGGATTGGCCGAGCGCACCTATACCATCATCGGTCAGGGGCTTGTCGACGCTGCCCTGGCGCTGAAAGCCGAAGAACGGCGCAAATTATTCGAAGAAGCCGCCGGCACCGGGCTGCACCGCACCCGCCGTGAAGAGGCCCAGCGCCGCCTGGAGGTGACAGCCCGCAACCTGGAGCGCGTGCAGGATATTCTGGCCGAACTGCAGCCCCGTTTGCGCAGCCTGGAACGCCAGGCACGCCGCGCGCAGGAGTACGAACAGGTGAAAGCCGACCTGCGGGTGCTGCTGCGCGAGTGGTACGGCTATCACTGGCACAGCGCGCAGAAAGCGCTGGCTGAGGCGCGCGAGAACGCCCGCGCCCAGGAAGCTGCACTGCTGCGCTCTCGCGAGAAGGCGGGCGAGCTGACGGACCAGCTCACGCAGCTGCGCGACCGCCTGCAGGCGCTGCGGGGCAGCCTGAACGCCTGGCACCGCCAGTCGGCGCAGGTGCATACCCGCCGTGAGGCCGTCAGCCGCGAGCTGGCGGTGGCCGATGAGCGCATTCGCTCCCTGCAGGAACAGCAGGCTTCCGCCGGTGTGGAGCTGGCGCGGCTGGAAGAAGAGCTCGGGTTGTACCGGGAGCAGGTGGATAGCGCCCAGCAGGAGTACAGCCGGCTGGAGGCAGAGCTGAATGACGCCCGGCGCCAGGTGGAAGAGGCCCGCAAAGCCCTGGCCGCCCGTCAGGCGGAGCGCGGGCGCGCCGAGAAAGCGCTGCAGGACGCCCGCCACAGACTGTCCTCCCTGAACGCCCGCCAGAGCCAGCTTCAGGCGCGGTTGGCCGAGCGCCAGGCGCAGGTGGAGCGCGCCCGGCAGACCCTGAAGTCGGCCGAGCAGGCTGTGGCTGCAGCAGAGAAGGATCTGCAGGCCGCCCAGGAGCGGGCACGAGGCACCGATGAAGCTCGCCAGGCGGCCGAACATGCCTACCAGCAGGCTGAACAGGCGGTTGCGGCTGCCCGTCAGCGGGTCGCCCAGGTGGAGGCCAGCCGGCGAGAAGCTCAGGAACGCCGTGCGGCCGCCGCCGCTGAGCTGGCGCGCCTGCGGGCGCAGCTGGACGTGCTCGACCAGGCGGAGCAGGCGCTCAGCGGCTATGCCAGCGGCACCCGTTTGCTGCTGGAGGCCGCTCGCAAGCAGCGCCTGACCGGGGTGAGCGGCGCCCTCAGCGCCCACCTGGAGGTGCCGGCCGAGTACGAGACCGCCATCGCGGCTGCGCTGGGCGAATACCTGGATGCGGTCCTGCTCGACGATAACCCCGACACGGCTCTGGATTTGCTGGGTAAGGATGCGCTGCGCGGTGTGCTGCTGCCGCTACAGGCGCTCAAACCCCCCGATCTGCCGCAGGTGAGCCTGCCAGAGCAGGACGGCACATTAAACGGGCACTTCCTGGGGCGAGCTGCCGATCTGGTGAAAGCCCCGCCGGAACTGCGCCCGGCGGTTGACCTGCTGCTGGGGCAGGTTCTGGTGGTGCGCGACCGCCAGACTGCCCGCCGCGTGCTGGCCGGGCAGCCGCCGCAGGCCCGCGCTGTCACGCTGGCCGGCGAGGTCTTCCTGGCCGGCGGCCCGGTGATGACCACCGGCAGCGGCGCTGATAAGGGCGGTCAGACCCTGCTCGGCCGCCAGCGCCAGCGGCGCGAGCTTGCCGGGCGCATTGCCAGTGCCGAAACCGACCTGCAGGCCCTGGATGAAAGCCTGCAGGGCTGCGAGCGCGAGCTCAAATCGTTGCAGGCCGAGGTGGACCGCCTGCTTCAGGAGCAGCGCACGAAGCGCAAAGATCTGGATCAGGCCGCCCAGGCTGCCAGCCAGGCACGCCTGAACGAGGAACAGGCGCGCCGTCAGGTGCAGTGGCAGCAGGAGCAGCTCAAGCGGCAGCAGGCGGATATCGCTCGCGGTGAAGAAGAAGCCGGAAAATTAAAGAAGGAACTCGCCGGGCTGGATCAGGAGATCGGCCGGGCACGCGATGAAGTGCGGGCGGCCAGCGGCCGCCTGGCGGAGCTCGGGCTGGAGGAGTTCCAGGCCGAACTCTCGCACTGGAACACACGCGCGGCTGTGGCCGAACGCGCCCTGACGGACGGAAAAGCGCGCCTGCAGGAGCGGAAGGCCGCCCTCGAGCGGGCAGAGCGCACCCGGGACAGCCTGCAGGCCCGCCGCGCCGATCTCGAGCGCCAGATCGCCAGCCTGGACCAGTCCAAGGCCGAGCAGCGTAAAGAAGAAGCACGAATTGCTGAAGAGATCGAGGCCCTGCGCAAACTGATTGAGCCCGCAGAGGCGGAGCTCGAATCTCTGGAAAAAGAGCAGGCCCGGCTGCAGGATGCCGAGGCCTCCGCCCGCCAGATGCTTAGCCAGGCCGAGCACCATCACGCCCAGGCACGCATTGCCCTGGCACGCCGGCAGGAAGCCCTCGACTCGCTCCGCCAGCGCATCGAAGATGATTTTGGCCTGGTGGCCTTTGAGTATACCGAAGATACCTCCGGACCGACGCCGCTGCCGCTGGACGGCATGGTCGAAGAACTGCCCCTGGTGCGCCAACTCTCGCCGGAGATCGAGGAAGCGATTAAACGCATGCGCGCCCAGCTGCGCCGCATGGGCGCTATCAACCCGGAGGCGCAGAGCGAATACCAGGAGGTCAAAGAGCGTTTTGATTTCCTGACCGAGCAGGTGAAAGACCTGCAGGCGGCTGAAGCCGATGTGCGTCAGGTGATCGCCGAGCTGGATGCCCTCATGCAGCGCGAGTTCCGCAAGACATTCGACGCTGTGGCTGTGGAATTTAAAGAGATCTTCACCCGTCTGTTCGACGGCGGGTCGGCGCGCCTGGTGCTGACTGATCCGGATGATCTGAACGAGACGGGCATCGACATCGAAGCGCGCCTGCCCGGGCGGCGCACCCAGGGGCTCTCACTGCTCTCTGGCGGTGAGCGCAGCCTGACCGCTGTGGCACTGGTCTTTGCTCTGCTGCGTGTCTCCCCCACGCCGTTCTGTGTGCTGGACGAAGTGGACGCCATGCTGGACGAGGCCAACGTCGGCCGCTACCGCGAACTGCTGCGCGAGTTGAGCGAAACCACGCAGTTCATCGTGGTCACCCACAACCGCAATACCGTACAGGCCGCGGATGTGATCTACGGGGTGACCATGGGACGTGATTCGGCCAGCCAGGTGCTCAGCCTGCGCCTGGACCAGGTCAGCCAAGTGGTCAACGATCAATAAGTGTCTGGCTGCTGCGAAAAAAATGAGCGTGGAGCCCGGTCAACCAGGCTCCACGCTTTCATTTGGGGATGGTTCTGCGTTATTTAGGCGTCTGTTCGGGGACCAGTCAGACCTTCTCGACCGGGAACTGGAGTTCGACGATCACGTTCGGGTCTGTCTGGCTGTGATTCTCGGGCCCGCGCAGGTACACTTCGCGTGTCGGCCCGTTAATCCGGTAGCCCTGGCGCTCGATCCACTGCAAAAGGGGCTTGATGCCTTCTCCGATCTTCTCCAGCGGACCGTGGTAAACGGTGAACGCCATCTGTTCCACCCCGGGCAGCTCGCCAATTCTGCCCCGCCCTCCCACCGGCTGGACCGGCGGTTTACCATCGCTGGGCAGCAGCAGGCACACCTCCGTATCGATCCTGCCCTCCTGCTCTTCATGGTAAACCGTCACACCCGGGCCGCCGCATGGGATTCCATAGGTTTGCACATAGGCCCCCAATTCATCCCAGAGACGCCCCTGTTCTGAATAGTCGTTCAGTACATCGCGCACCGACACGACCCGCATAGGATCGACCTTCTTGATGCTCACAACGTTGGGTTCCATCGTTTCCTCCTGTTCGATCTGCTCCAGCCAGGCTTTCAGGCGGCTCAACTGCGCGTTTGCGGCCTGTATCTGGGCCTGCAGCTCGTCCTGTTTGGCACGCAGCATGCGCTTCAACTCTTCTGCGCTCAGTTCCCCGGCCAGCAGGTGCCGGATCTCCTTAATCCCCAGCCCCATTTCTTTGAGGACCAGGATGCGCTGCAGGCGGGGAAGCTGGTCCAGGGTGTAGTAGCGGTAGCCGGTGAACTCGTCCACCCTGGCGGCCCGCAGCAGGCCGAGCTCGTCGTAGTAGCGCAGGGTGCTGACCGGCACCTGGCTGATTCTGGAAAAGGTTCCGATCCGGATCATGTGTCTACCCCTCATGAAGGTGCCCTGTGAAGATCTTCGCCCAGAGTATACAGTCTCAAGCGGCTTGAGAGTCAAGGGGCATTTTTGCAGTTTTCATACAACGGTAATCGTTACACACACAATTGAAGCGCATCAGCAGGCACTCTGAGCGGCATGCTGCGTTTGCTCAATCGAAGGATGCCTGCTGGCGCTCCGGGTACCTGGCTGAGAGCCAGCAGGCTATTGGAGTGTTTTGGATATGCTGCGCATGTAATGCCTGGCATACACGCCCGGCTGAAGACTGCCCGGGCTACGGCCCTGCAGAAAAAAAGACCCATCCTGAGATCCAGGATGGGTCCGGTAGTTTGGAAGAACAGGCTGGCGCCTGCAGTCCGCAATTACGGCTCAGGGGTCGCCTCGGGCTCGACATCTTCTTCATCCAGGGTTTCCGGATCAGCCGTAGGCAGCACGAACTGCTGTTGCTGCTGGGCCTGGTAGGCCTGGATGAGCTGCTGGGCCTCCAGCGGGAAGGTGGGCTCGGTGGGTGCGCGATCCATCCAGAGGTCGTAGGTCTCGATCTCGGCCGCCTCGCGCTGTTCGCTCAACCATTCATTAAAGCGTGTCTGGCGCAGGTCCTCCAGGTCGGCAGTGGAGAGTGCGCGCTCCTCATGCCCCAGAGACTGCAGCACATGCCACTGGTCGCCGATCTGGATGGGCTCGCTGATCTCACCTACCTCCAGGGAGAAGGCAGTCTCCTCGAACTCTTCGCTGTCATACGGGGCCGCGCCGCGCCAGAACCATCCCAGATCGCCGTCCGGGTTTACGGCCTCCGCCAGACCCTGGGCCTGGGCAGCAAGCTGGACCTCGGTGCGCCAGTCGGCGCCGTCCAGCAGGCGATCGCGGACCGCATTCGCAGCGCCCTCGGTGGGCAGCACGATTTCGCGGATCCAGACCTGTTCCTGGATGCGGTCAACGTTCATCTCGGCCAGCACCGCTTCCATCACCTTTTCGCGGTAGAGCTGGCGTTCGATCACGCTGCGGATCACATCCTCGCTGATGCCGTACGCGTCTTTGAGCGTGTCGAGTAGCTCAGCGCGCTGCTGTTCGTACATTTCACGCGTGTAGGCCGTTGGAGTGGCTGTCGGCCCCTGTGTAGCGGTGGGACCCTGCGTTGCGGTGGGCATGGAGGCAGTGGGTTCGGCGCCCTCCTCTTCAGTGACCTCTGGAGTCTCATCAGCGGCGGGTTCCTCTGTGACCTCTGCCCCGGGCGTTTCCTCCCCGTTCTCTTCTTCATCCGCTTCATCCGTGGCTTCCGCTGTCGGTTCCTGCGTGGGGGTGGCTGTGGCAGTGGGCGGGATCAGGGTCTGCTGCAGAGCCGACAGGGTGGAGGTGGGCATGGGCGCGAACGTCGATGTAGGCGTCGGTGTGCCATCGGGGTAGAACCCGAAGGCCTCTTCGAATGCAGCTTCGATCTCGGCCTCGGTAACGGTGATGCCGCGCCGCTCCGCCTCCTGACGGATCAGCACATCATCGATCAGTGTGTCCAGCATCTGCTCGCCCACAATGGTCGGCTGCATCTGGAACTGGATCTGCTGCAGCTGGGCAATGAAAGAAGCGGCTGTGGTGGCATCGCCGCCAAAGAGCTGGATGAACTGCACCAGGTTCTGGGCGTTGCTGAGCAGCAGATAGCGGGCGTAGCGGGTCTGGCCTTCGAACTCGCTGGAAGTGATCTTTTCTCCGTTCACCTGGGCGACTGCCTGGCGGGGGCGAATCACATACTGGTCCAGCAGGCCCAGGGCGATCAGGCCGACAACCAGCACCAGGACGACCGTGCTCCCCACGCGCAGGATGAAGCGCTGCCTGCGCTCCCGTTCGGCACGGGCCAGGTGTTTTTTGGTAACCAGTGGTTTTTTGGGGTTTCTTGCCATGTGTAAACCTCGGCGTCAGGTTTTTTAGAAAACGCGGGGCATAGGAGCTAAGCCTATGCCCCGCGCATGGTTCTGGGCTGCCAAATTTTATCGCAGGACTTCGCCGGTGTAAGGGAGCAGCGCCAGATGGCGGGCACGCTTAATGGCGGTTGCAATCGCCCGCTGGTGCTTGGCACACGCGCCGGTCTGGCGGCGAGGGCGGATTTTGCCGTCCTCTGTCACGTAGCGGCGCAGGATGTCTACATTTTTGTAGTCCACCCTGGCGCTTTTATCCGTGCAGAACTGGCACTCCCGCGGGTGGGCGAAGAAACGGCGGTAACCGCCGCGCTCGCCCTGTTCAGCTGTCTGATTACTCACGTTCGTACTCCTCTAACCTAAAAAGGAAATTCGTCCTCTTCGATCTCGTCGGTTTCATACTCTTCGCCGCCGCTGTCGCGACGTTCATCGAGCATGATCATCTCATTGGCGACGATTTCGGTTGACGAATGTTTGTTGCCTTCATTGTCTTCCCACTGACGCGTCTGCAGTCGGCCCTCGACATAAACCAGGCGGCCTTTGCTGAGGTGCTGTTTGCAGATCTCGGCCAGGTTGCTCCAGGCGACCACGTTAAACCATTCGGTCTCGGTGCGTCGCCCGCCTTCCGCTGTGTTCCAGGTGCGGCTGGTGGCAACGCTGAAGGTTGTCACCGGACGGCCTGAAGGGGTGTAGCGCATCTCGGGATCTCGCCCCAGACGCCCAATGATCATGACTTTGTTCAGTCCTCGGCTCATCGTCAGCTCCTCGGGAAGAACCGCTAAATACGTTGAAAGGTCCTCAGTTCAATCAGTCTTCGACGACCACCAGCGAATGGCGCATGACGGGCTCCAGGAAGCGCAGATTGCGATCCAGAGTTGCGCAGTACGCCGGGTCCATCTGGGCTTCGACCAGAACATACTGGCCTTCATTCTGCTTGCGGATGGGGTAAGCAAGACGACGCTTGCCCCACAGGTCGACCTTGTTGACCTGTCCCTTGCCTTCCGCAATCCAGCCCTGTACGCGTTCGACGATCTCTTTGAGCGCGTCCTCGTCCAGGTCAGGGTGGACGATGAAAATTAATTCATAAGTGCGCATGGGAAACGTTGGCCTCCTTTCCTCGGGATATGCCCCCGGTCACCGGTAACCCGGGCCGAGAGCGGAAAGATAGCCACGCATTGCGTGGCCTCGGCATAGTTTAACATACCCGCAAGGATTTGAAAAGGGATAATTTCGGACCGGAAATCAATGGTTGAGAATGCCGCGTGGATATTCAGATCAGCAGCCTGCCGGCCGTGCGGCAGCGCTGCAGGAATGATAACAGGTTTTCGGCCCTCGTTCACCAGAATATCCTTCTCCGGGCCGGCTGCAGTCAGGGCTCAGCTCCAGGATCTGGAGACTCGCCCGGGCCGTTATCAGACGGCGGTTCTGCGGTTTCGCCGGCTGCAGGGGCCTGAACTGGATCAGGCTGTGCCGGGCCGGCGCTCTCTTCCGGGACCGGGCTGGGCGGGGGCGTCGGCGTGGCGGTCGGCTGCGGCGTGGGGCTGTCCGGCGGCTGGGTGGTGCCGGCCGGCGTCAGCGTGGGGCTGGCGGATGGCGGTGCGG
>JAAYXE010000113.1 GCA_012516075.1 Chloroflexota bacterium
ATGTATTAGGCACGCCGCCAGCGTTCATCCTGAGCCAGGATCAAACTCTCCGCAAAAACTGTCCGTGTTGCCACGGTTCGTTTCTACTTCACTGGAATTCGACAGGTTCTGCTTCTAATCACTCTTCAGTTGTTAAGGTCCTGGCCTGTATGAACAGGACCTGGAAATGAAAACGCCGGCATCCTGCAGCAGTGCTGCACTTCCACCGGCGTCAGACCGACAGACGGCACGCCCGAAGGCGGCTGTCCTGGTCTCTGACGCAAACACGCGCACCCCAGTGGAGTGCGAGTGTGAGCCGTTCAATTTGGATCATCTGCCTTTGAAAGGGCGAGATGGTTTCCCTTGCGGGGTTGTCATTATACGCGCCCGGTCGGGTTTGTCAAGGGTTTATTTGAAATTCGATGAAAATCGTGCGAATTCTGTCGTCCCGTGACAGGACGGTAATTATAGGCGGTACGGGGCTTTTGTCAAGGGTTGGGGAGGAAATCTATAAAGTTCTAACACTGCGCTGCTTCCTGAATAAGGAGCGGTTTCAACCGCTGTAAGGGTTTCAATTGTGATTATTACGTAAACTGCGCATAGACATTGTCGGTTTTTAAAGAAAGGCGGCAGCAGGGTCATTCGATGTAATCAAAGAGCTGGCCGATGTGATTCAGGATGAAATCGGGAGCAGGGGAGTGTGCCGCGGCAAGTGCGCGCGTGGTGACACCGGTAAGGACGACACCGGTGGCCATACCGGCATCATGGCCCATTTTGATATCGGTCTCCAGGCGGTCGCCGATCATCATGCAGCGTCCGGCCGGCAGACCCAGACGCTGCATGGCGATGTTCATCATCAGGGGAGAAGGTTTTCCGGCCAGCAGCTCCAGCTTGCGGCCGGTAAGGTGTTCAAGGTAGGCGATCGTGGCGCCTGCATCCGGGATGCCGCCCCCGGGCATGGGGCAGATGTTGTCGCTGTTGGTAGCGAAAAAGCGAGCGCCCTTTTTGAGCGCCTGATAGGCGGTGTTCAGTTTGCGGTAATCGAGCGTGCGGTCGAAAGCCACCACCACGGCATCAATCCCCTGCGGGTCGATGACCTCACGCGGATCCTGATCGAGCAGATCGGGGACGATGTGCAGTCCATGAGCTCGCAGCTCCTGGCGCAGGTTTTCTTCTCCGATGACAAAGAGACGCAGTCCCGGTTCGGTGCAGGCCAGATGGCAGCCAAGAACGAAAGCGGAAGTGATCACTTCTTCGGATGAGGCCGGGATTCCCAGGCGTGTCAGTTTCTGGGCGTAGACGCTTCCGGGTTCCAGCGGTTTGTTGCTGACAAAGAGCACCTTTTTCCCGCGGCGGCGCAGCTCGGCTACGGTTTCCGGCGCATGAGGCAGGGCGCTTTCGCCAAGATACAGCGTACCGTCAAGATCAAAGACGAAACCATCGATCAAACGCTTCATAGCTGAAGTCCTTTTCGGTCAGGGCAGACATTGTTGTGCTGGAATTTTACCCGCTTCCGTGCAGCGGTCGCGGAGAGTGAGGGGGTAAATGCTTAAAGGGGGTGTAGTACAATTGAAACTGGGGCTGTCAAACAGGTTGAGACTATGATGAGCGAGAATACCATAAGTGGGACACAGCGAAAAAAGATTTTAATCCTGACTGCGGACGCCGGGTTCGGGCACCGCACCGCAGCCATCGCTGTTGCTGATGCGCTGGGGCGCAATTATCCAGAGTGCCATGTCGTGATCAGCAACCCGCTCGAATACGAGCAGACTCCGGCTTTCCTGCGCAAGCAGCAGAGCGATTACGACCGCATTGTGCTTGGCCTGCCGGACCTGTACAAGTTCGGCTATCAGGCCAGCGACGCTTCTGTGCCTGCGGCAATCATGGAGCGGGCGCTGACCATCCTGCTGTACGACGCCATACGCACAGCATTGAAGCGCTATCAGCCCGACGTGATTGTCACCACGTACCCCCTGTACCAGGCACCGCTGAGCGCGGTGTTTTCCATTCAGCGAAAGTCTGTCCCGCTGCTGACCGTAGTCACTGACCTGGGCACCGTGCACCGCATCTGGTTCCACGAGGGGGCGGATATCTGTTTTGTCCCCAACCAGGCGGTGAAAGATCTGGCGCTGGAAGCGGGGCTGCAGGAGGAGAAAATCCGCATCACGGGAATCCCGGTGAACCCCCAGTTCTCGGACCTGCCGGCCGATAAACGGGAAATCCGGCGCCTGCTGGGATGGGACGAAGAGCGCATCACCCTGCTGGCCGTGGGCAGCAAGCGTGCGCCCAACCTCAATCAGATGTTGAACTGCGTGAACCATTCCAGGCTGCCCCTGCAGCTGGCGCTGGTAGCGGGTGGGTATGACCCGCTGTATGAAGAGTTTCAGAACACGAAATGGCATTTGCCCGTGCATCTATACAACTTTACGCGTGAGATGCCCCTGTTGATGGGCGCAGCCGACTGTGCACTGGGAAAGGCCGGCGGGCTTTTTGTGACCGAGGCCATGGCCTGCGGACTGCCCCTGGTGATCGTGGATGTGCTCCCCGGGCAGGAAGAGGGAAACGCCAGCTTCGTCATCGACGGGGAGGCGGGCGAACTGGCGGACACCCCGGAGAAAGTGCTCGAGGTGCTGTTCCACTGGCTGGAGGACGACGCAGCGCTGCTGGAAGAGCGGAAAAAGCGCGCCAGGCTTCTGGGCCGGCCGCTGGCAGCGTTTGAGATCGCTGCGGCTGCCTGGCAGGCCGCCCAGCATGGCCCGGTGACCATGGCCGAGAGCCGGCTGCTGGGCCGGGCCGGACTGGTCGATCTGCTTGGACGCTACGGTGTGAAAACTGGCGAAGGATCGTCTGGCGACACGGAAAATATCGAAACCCCGGGGGATTAGATAAAAGGGGTTCAAGCGCCAGCGGCACGAGAGGGCGCCAGTCTCTGTCCTGATACTGCAGCCGTTAGAGCGGCTCCAGGGGCTGGGTGTTACCAAATACTGGACTGGGGCCGTCCACTGGCGCTGCCCAGCGCACGGCATTGACCAGCACCTGGCGGATCTGCAGCTGGTGATACGTCGGGTAGGTCTCATGTCCAGGGCGGAAATAGAAAACTTTACCGCGGCCGCGCTGGTAGCAGCACCCGCTGCGAAAAACTTCGCCTCCCGGGAACCAGCTTAAGAAAACCAGTGTATCCGGGGTGGGGATGTCGAATCGTTCGCCGTACATTTCTTCGCCCTGCAGTTCGATGTATTCGCCCAGTCCAGCGGCGATCGGGTGGCCGGGCTCCACCACCCAGAGCCGCTCCTTTTCCCCTGCTTCACGCCATTTCAGATCACAGGAAGTGCCCATCAGCCGGCGGAAGATCTTCGAGAAATGCGCCGAGTGCAGTACGATCAGCCCCATGCCGTCGAGCACACGCCGGTAGACGCGCTCGACCACCTCGTCGCTGACCTCATGATGCGCCATGTGCCCCCACCAGATCAGCACAGCGGTTGAAGACAGCACCTCCTGGCTGAGTCCGTGTTCGGGCTCATCCAGCGTGGCCGTGCCTACCTGGAAGTCGGCCTCACGCAGAGCTCCGGCGATGGTCTCGTGGATCCCCCCGGGATATATCGAAGCCACCAGGGGGTTAATTTTTTCGTGGCGGTGTTCATTCCAGACGATTACGCGCAGCGGTGCGGTCATTCTTTTGATTTTTCTCCTTGGATTTTTTGTGATCGGGAATGACAGCAGATCAACACTTCTGGTATTTCCACTTAAGGGGCAGCACAGCACCCATTATAAGGTCATGCCCTCTGATCTCGCTTGTGGTCATAACGATAGCGTAAAAACAGATAATCACCAGCGGCTTTCAAGGATACCAGCCGGCCCCAGCGCGGGCTGTGGGGCGCCAACCGGCGGCCTTCTACCAGGCCGGGGCGGTATACCTGAGAGTCTCGGCCGGCAAGCTGGGGCGCAAGAGTAAGAAAGAGCTCATCGACCAGCCCGGCGGCAAAAAACTCTGCCGTCATATGCGGACCGCCTTCGAGCAATATACGCTCCGCAGAGATCTCATTTGCTACAGCCTGCATGATGGACGCAGCCGGAAACCATCCGACGGCATCGATGGCGCGAACCTGCACCGCAGGCGGGAGCCCGGCAGCGGACAGCCTGCCAGCCGCCTCCGGAGTGGTGATGATCAGTACGGGAATATCTTCCCGCTGAAAGAGCGGCAGTGTGAGGTCGATCCTGCCGCCAGCTGTGACGATCACATTGACCGGGTGCGGCGGTTTGCCCAGCGCCTGTCTGATTTCACGGTAGTCAGCAGCGAACGGCGGATATATGAAATCCGCCGTCCAGATGTGTCCCGGCGAGGATCGAACGGCTGTAGCGCCGGCGATGACCACATCACAGACAGCCCGCAGCAGCCCCATCACAGCCCGGTCATGCAGACTGCCACCGCTGATCTCGGACGGGCTGAGGAAGCCGGGCTCGTTGAGGCTGATCACCCCATCCAGCGTTGAGACGAAATTGGAGAAGATGTGCGGCCGGGGTCCTGGTACGGGGAAGTAAAGGTCGCCGTAGAACGCCTGCAGTTCAGCAGGCAGAGGGAGAGGATTCCCGTCCCTGATTTCGATCAGGGTTTGCAGTGGTTTAAGGCGCTGCAGCGGCAAGGTATCCTCCAGGGCATGCCGTTCGCACCGGGCGATGCCAGGCCTGATGCAAGATCAGGAAGGATAAACCGCTGACACGGGTTGCGTGAAAAACCTGCATTTACAGCCCCCATTCGTCCAGGTGCATCCCCATCTCTTCCTCACGCCGGGTGCCTGGTTTATTCTACCACCCGCTGGTCGAGCAGCTCATGCAAGCAGCGAAGGCTCGCAGCAGGAGAAGCAGGGATTCCCCTACCTGAACAGCGGAGTATTCCTACTTGAGCCGGGGCTGGGCTGCGGCTATAGTAGAAGGGGAGATGTAAATCATCCTCCGATGTTTTTATGGTTTGTAAAATTTGGTGATTTAACGGTTGGTAAGGAGGATGGCGATGGTGAAAACGAAGGTGTGGAAATTGGCTGCGGTGCTGACCCTGGCGCTGGCCCTGAGTGCCTGTCAGGGCGAACTGGTTCCCGGGGTGGGCGATGATACCGCGCAGGTTACAGAGGCGGTTGGGGCACCGGAAGACCGTCCGGAGGAAGGGGCTGGTGCAGAAACGGCTGCTGAAACCGCACCCCCGGAAGGCGTTCCATCCCGGGAGGGGACATCTCAGGCTGGCGGTGAGACCGCTCCACCGCTGCAGGGGACGGAGCAGCCTGGAGAGGGCGCCGCGGAGACGGATGGCGGCTCGGGTGGAGATGACCTGGACGACCAGGCAGTGAGCGGGATTCCGGCAACGGACCCCGCTGGAGATGTCACTCCGCAAGTGACCGCACCAGCGGTTGATGAAGGTCTCCCGATCACCGGAGCGTGTTTAACCGGTCTGACGATTGATGAACTCAATGCACGGGGAGAAAATGTGTACCAGGGGCTTTGTGCTGACTGCCACGGTGAAGAAGGGGAGGGTCTGGACGCTGCGCCAGCCCTGATTGGTAATGAAGAGGTCAACGAAGAAGACGTCCGTGAGCTGATTGAGGAGGTTGTCGAAGAGGACGAGCACGACTACGTCCCCGAGGCCAGCGACGAAGACCTGGCGGCTGCGCTGACCTACGTCCGCAATCACTTTGGCAACGGATTTGTGGAAGTGGTCTGCCCCGAGCAGGTGCGCGCAGAGCGTTCTGACGATCATTAACAGCCGGGTTCAGGCCACTGTGGAGCGCCGTACGATCAGCGCAGGCTGCAGAATTTCCTGACGTGGTTCCGATCGCTTTCCTTCGATCTGCTCCAGCAGCATTTGCACAGCGATGGCACCCATCTCTGCTTTGGGTTGTGAGATTGAGGACAGTGTCGGATTGGTGAATGAGGCCAGCTCGATGTCGTCGAAGCCCATGATGGCCAGATCCTGAGGGACAGCAAAACCGGCCTCGGCTGCCGCGCGCAGCCCGCCGATGGCCATGAGGTCATTGCACAGGAATATGGCTGATGGGGGCTGCGGGAGGGCGAGCAGTGTGCGCGTGGCTTCCCAGCCCGATTGGGCAGAGAAATCACCGGGCAGGATATACTCCTCCTGAAGGGGTAATCCGGCTTCCTGCAGCGCTTCCTGGTATCCGACGACGCGCCGGGAGCTGGGGTGCACGTGAGCCGGGCCGGTGACGCAGGCGATGCGCGTGTGTCCCTGTTCAATGAGATGCCGGGTGGCCAGATAACCGGCGTGTTTGTTATCCGTCAGCACCAGGTCGACATCCAGATCAGGGATCTCACGGTCAACCAGCACCACGGGAACACCTTTTGCGAGCAGCCTGTCCAGCGTCTCGTTGGTCTGGCTGATGCCTACCAGGATGATCCCATCCACCCTTTTCTTGGACAATACATCCAGGTAAAAGGATTCTTTCTCCTGTTTCCCTTCCGTGTTGCAGATGATTACGCTGTAACGGGATGTGAACGCAGCATCTTCAACCGCACGGCCGATCTCAGCAAAGTAGGGGTTGGCGCTGTTGGGAGAGAGCAGCCCGATGGTGTTCGTTTTTCCCTGGCGCAGTGAGCGGGCGAGGGCATTGGGCTGGTAACGCAGTTCTTCCATCGCCTGATAGACACGCTCGCGTACCTCGGGGGAGACGAAGCGTGAGTTGTTGATGACGTGAGATACGGTTGTGGTCGAAACCCCGGCGAGCGCCGCTACATCGCGAATCGTTGCCATAAGCCCCTCAGTATTTCTTGATGGCGCAACCGTTTGCGCAAAGGATAATAAATTGAATTTCTATTGTATGAAGGGGGAACACTTAAGTCAAGCCAGCAGGTTAAAAGGCAGACGTCCGGGTGAGGGGGGCACCCGGACGTCTGACAGCACGTAGTTTACCAAATATTGCGCGCAGGTCAAGAGCTATTGAACGTTCTCCGCCTTACAAATTCGTAAGGATGAATGAGGCCTGCAGGCGGATGTCGCGGGAGGATGCTCCGACCAGGATTTCAAATTCCCCGGGCTCGGCCACCCAGCTCCCCTGCCCGGGGTCGAAAAAAGCCAGAGAACGTTCATCCAGTTCGAAATCGACCTCCCGGGATTCTCCGGGCTGCAGAAAGACTTTTTGAAAGGCTTTCAGCTCTTTCGGTGGGCGGGGAAGTGAGGCTTCAGGGTCGCCGACGTAGAGCTGAACCACTTCTTCACCGGCGCGGGCGCCGGTGTTGGTAACGGTCAGCGAAATTGGAACGCGGCTGCCCGGCTGTACCCGCGCGGGTATTTTCAGGTCGCTGTATTCAAACTGTGTGTACGACAGACCATGCCC
Organism: Chloroflexota bacterium; assembly: GCA_012516075.1. GTDB lineage: Bacteria > Chloroflexota > Anaerolineae > Anaerolineales > UBA4823 > JAAYXE01. Next base: position 7,317 of record JAAYXE010000113.1, read on the forward strand.
GAAGGACAGCAGGGGGGAGATGCCGCGCCGGTCGTAATAACGGTAGCCGACAAAAATACCCTCACCGTAGTTCACCTGACGGCTGCCCGGATAATGGAGATAAGCAGGCGTATCCTCCAGCCGCCGGGGCATGGTAAAGGGGAGCTTCCCGGAAGGGTTGACCTCGCCGATGAGGATGCGAGCCAGCGCACGGCCGCCCTCCATACCGGGGTAATAGGAGAACAACACCGCAGGCGCCTGGTCGAACCAGGGCATCGCCACCGGAGCGCCGGCGTAGACGACCACCACGGTGTTGGGGTTGGCAGCCAGCACCGCCTGCACCAGCTCATCCTGCCGGCCGGGCAGGGCCAGATTAGGTCGGTCGGCGCCTTCGGTCTCATACTCTTCGGGGTTGCCGACCAGGACCAGAGCGGCGTCGCATGAGCGGGCAGCTTCAACGGCGCGCTGCATGCGCGTATCCTGCCCGGGAAGCGGGGTGGGTGCGAACATCAGGCGCATGCTGGCGAAGGTTTCGGGCGTGGGTTTGAAAAATTCCAGGCGCAGATCATAGGCCCGTCCCCGCTCCAGGTCGAGGGGTACGGACTGCAGCGCAGGGCGGTGATAGACCACCTGCTCCGGAGCGTCAGCGTCCAGCAGCAGCTCGCCGTCGATGATCAGGCGCACACGGGCGGAATGCGAGATCTGCAGGGTGTGGCGCCCATCCTCGGGAGCGACGAGTTTGCCAGTCCAGCGAACCGAATAGATATGCGTTTTCGTGGGGCCTTCGGTGTACCACCAGAAATCGACCAGCGGGTCGGTGCGCACCATGTGCGGCTCGCCGTGCAGGGAAGGATTCGTAAAGTATTCCCCGGTCAGGCCGGAGCCTTCGCCCCGGGCAGGTGCCAGCACCGGGCCAGCGGCGACCGGGAGGGTGACATAGTTATCGCAGCCCTGCTCGTACCGGATGGATACACGGTCGCCAAGGTGTTCCTTGAGCGCTGTCAGGGCATCCATGCGGTAGGGCGGCCTTACAAAGGAGCTTCCCCCGCCGCCCAGGGGGAGCTGAGCGGCCGCGGGGCCAATCACCGCCAGCGATTTCATTGAAGCAAGATCCCAGGGGAGCAGGCTGCCTTCGTTTTTCAGCAGGGTAGTGGACGCTTCGGCAGCCTGGCGGGCCAGCGCCTGGTGAGTGGGTGTGTTGACCTCCGCAGGACCGGCCGGCGGGGAGTCAGGCGGGCAGAGGCGCAGGATCAGGCGCAGCATCCGGCGGGCGGCGTCATCGATGGCAGCCTCGTCCACCTGCCAGTTGACCACAGCTGCGACCAGCAGGTCACCGAAATAGCGCGCCGGTCCCGGCATCTCCAGGTCAAGGCCGGCCTGGATGGGCTCGACCGTGGCGTGCACGGCGCCCCAATCCGACACCACCACACCGTCGTAACCCCATTCTTCTTTGAGGATATCCGTCAGCAGGCGGCGGTGCTGGCTGGCATAGGTCCCGTTCAGGCGGTTGTAGGAGCACATCACCGTCCAGGGGTTGGCCTCTTTGACGATCATTTCGAACTGGGCCAGATAGATTTCGCGCAGGGTGCGCTCGTCAACCAGGGAATCGCCGCGCATGCGCTCGAACTCCTGATTGTTGCAGGCGAAGTGCTTGAGCGAAGCGCCGATCCCCTGGCTCTGGAGCCCCTTTACATAGGCGGTTCCGATGCGGCCGGCCAGGAAGGGATCTTCTGAAAAGGATTCAAAGGTACGGCCGGCCAGGGGGTGGCGGATGATATTGACGCAGGGACCGAGCAGGATGTGACAGCCCAACGCACGAGTCTCGGAGGCGAGGACCTGCCCGATGCGCTCGGTTAACGCCGGATCCCAGGTGGCAGCCAGCGCGGATCCGGTGGGGAAAGCTGTGGCCGGCCCTGCTCTACGCCCTGCCTCGGGCCGGCTGGCGCGCACACCGTGCGGACCATCCGTCATGGTAATGGAGGGGATTCCCAGACGCTCGATGGGCACGGTATTCCAGGCGTCCTGGCCGGAGAGCAGGGCTACCTTTTCGGTGAGGGTCATCTGGCTGAGCAGGTGGTCGATGAGGGTTTCCAGATCGTCCATGCAGATCGGTCCTTTTTAACAGGGTTCAGGCGTATGAGTCGTAGAGCGAGAAGATCTGCAGCGCCCTGCGGGCATCTTCCAGCGTCCATCCAGCGGGCAGGGGGGCGGTGATCCGGCGGGTCTCGCCGGGAGGCAGGTCGAAATAATTGTCACTGAAGATCACACCGGCGCCCTTGAGTTTAAGTTCAACAAAGCGGGCCAGGCTGCCGGCGTGCAGGTCGATCTGCAGCTCGCCATCCTGTACAGTCATAACGGATTGAATCTGGGGGTTTGCCAGCTCGAGGTATTTATCGGGCACGAATGTTGCCAGGCGCATGTCCAGCGGCTGCGCACCGGGCTGGCCAGCCGGGAATAAACGGGCGATGAAGACTGTGCGGCGCTGCATGCCAAAAGGCAGGTCGGGGACGACTTTTTCGACCGCTGCAGACTGCAGAGGCGCCAGGGAAACCGGAGCCTGGCCGGACTGCAGGACCTGGCCGTCCAGCGTGATCAGCTCCCAGCGCACCTCACCCTGCCAGGGCCGGGGTAGGTCGCAGGTCACGTGAATTTCGAAGGTGCTTTCCTGGTCGAGGATGGAGAGCATGACCGGCGCGTAAAAGCGGCGGGCCATATAATGCAGCGCTTTCCAGCGCCCGAAATAATCAATGCTGGACCACGAAATGACCGGCCAGCAGTCGTTCAACTGCCAGTACAGCGTGCCGCTGACACGCTGCTTGTTACGGCGCCAGTGTTCGACCCCGTAGCGGATCCCTTCCGCCTGCAGGACCATGCTGAGATACACCAGAGAGGGGAAGTCTTTGGGAATGCGGAACGACTGCGCCATCTGGGAGATGATCAGGCCGTTGCCTACCAGGCTGCGCTGGTGGTGCTCCATGATGTAGGAAGTCAGGTTCCTGTCCTCCGGCCGGGTGAAGGACTCTATGGTCTCCAGGGGCGGCAGAGATTGGAATCCAAACTCGCTCATGAAGCGCGGGTACTGGGTGCGGTAAGCGGTGAAGGGCAGGCGGCCGTGCCAGACCTCCCAGTAGTGGGCATCCCCCTGCTCATTGGACCGGGTGTTGACATAAGGCGTGTTCGAGGATGGAGAACTTGGCCAGTACGGGTGATCGGGGTCGTCTTCCGCCACCCAGCCCGGGAGCGTTTCGAAGAAGAATTTGCGGTCGGCTTCTTTTAGATCCGCATATTCGGGCCGGTCCCAGTCTTTGTGTTCCCAGCCTTCTTCGATCTCGTTGTTGCCGCACCACAGCACCAGGCTGGGGTGGTGACGCAAACGGCGGATGTTCTGGCGCACTTCTTCGCGCAGGCTGGCCAGAAAGGCGGGATCGTTGAGCGGGTAGATCGAGCATGCGAACACGAAATCCTGCCAGACCATAATGCCATAGCGATCGCAGAGGTCATAGAAACGGTCGTCCTCGTACAGGCCGCCTCCCCAGACGCGCAGCATATTCTGGTGGGAGGCGGCGGCCGAGCGCAGCAGGTAGTCGAGGCGCCCATCGCTCAAGCGGGTGGGGAAGGTATCGGCCGGAATCCAGTTCGATCCTTTGGCAAACACCGGGAGTCCGTTGATCACGAAAGTAAAGGATGTGCCCCATTCATCCGGCTCCTGACGTAGTTCGGCGGTGCGCAGCCCGATGGTGCGCTCCGTCTGGTCGATGACGGTCTCCCCCTGAAGAAGTTCTACCTGAACCTGATAAAGGGGCTGGCCGCCGTAGCCGGCCGGCCACCAGAGCTGGGGGTTGGGTATCTCGACCTGCAGTGGGGCCCGGTCTGGCTGCAGGGAGGCAGTGTTTTGCCACTGCTCCCCTGACGGAGAGGTGACCTGAACACGCACGGAGAGCGGCTGCAGGGACCAGCGCTGCACATCAACCTGGATGGAGAGGTCCACGGCACCGGCGCGGTGCTGCTGGTGGATGAGCAGATCGGAAAGGCGAGCGCCGCTGTACGCCTGCAGCGTAACCGGTTTCCAGATACCGATGGGCGGCAGCATGGGGCCCCAGTCCCAGCCGAACTGACAGGGCGCTTTGCGGATGTGGCTGGCGCCGGGAAGCGCCATCTCAACCCCGACCAGGCTGCGATTTGCCTGCAGGCTGGCCGCGCGGCGGACCGGCGAATGGAAATAGATCAAAATCTCGTTTTCACCGGGCTGCAGCAGACCGCTGACGTTCCATTCGTATCGAATGAACATATTATCCGAGCTGCCCAGCTGCCGGCCGTTCAGGTAAACATCCGCCAGAGTGTCCAGGCCTTCGAAGACAAGAAGAATATGTTCATGGCTTAAGAGACCCGGTTCTGGTGTAAAACGGCGGCGGTATTCCCAATCCGACTCTGCAACCCAGAGGACGTCCAGCTCGTTATCCCGGTCGAAAGGGTCGGGGATGCGGCCGAGTGTCAGCAGGTCGGTGTGTACACCACCGGGAACCTGAGCGGGCAGCCACTCGCTGCCGCCCGCCTGGCGAAATTCCCAGGGGCCGTTCAAAGACTGCTTTTCCATGTGCGCTCGTTACAGTACTCCTTCTTGCGGGCGTGGATAGATTGTGTCCATGGCGTGTGTCAGGCGCACCTTGAGCAGGTCGCCGTAGAGCAGTTGAACTACTGCAGGCTGGTCTTCCCCGAAATCGCGGGCAGGCACCAGCAGATGAAAAGCAGGGACAACGCCCTGATCGAGATCAAAACGCTGCTGCGGGTTGTGGGTGTGCACGCGCTCCACTGCGATCTGAAAGCGGATCTGAGGGTTAGTGTGATTATTCCAGAGCACGATGTGGTCCTCGCCGTTGATCTGGAAGCGTTCGATCCCGGCCCCGGTGAGGACTTCGAGCAGCAGGCAGAGCTGTGAGGATGTGAGCACCGGCAGGTACGCGGCCAGCAGCGCAGGGTCGCCGGTGATATCTTCTAAACGGGAGGCGATAGCGTGCTTCGCCCGGCTTCCCAGGCGGAAGCGGGGCAGCAATTGGCTCAGGATGTCTGCGAGTGAGTCGCATCCGGAGAGCGGGCTGTACTCAATCGAGATCTGAGCGCGGTCTGACGGCCGCAGGGAGAGGCCCTGCAAAATCAGATTTCCATTTTCAACAGAAACCTGTGCGGTATGCTCTTTACCGTTGATGCGCAGGCTGATCTGAGCGGGTCCGGCGAGACGGTGGAAGATGAGCGTATACCTGCGCACTGCGGGGACGGGCCCGCCACCCGGGCCCTGGATAGAAAAGGTGCAGGAACGCGGCTGCCACTCCAGGTCAAAGCGGGTGAGCGCATAATCCCCCTGCAAGTAGGCGCTGCTTTCCCCGTCATCTTCATACAGTTCAAAGTAGTTGGAACGGCCCGGGAAGACATGCACGATCAGCTCCTCAGGATTTTCCAGCCCGCCCCAGGGCACCCTGGGGCCGGTGGGGATGATCGCACCAGAGCGGGCGAACACCGGTATCTCGTCCAGGCCCCCGTACACTGCGTGCCAGCCGCCGTCGAAGCGGCGCCCGCTGAAGAAGTTGTACCACTCTCCATCCGGCAGCCAGACCACCTGGCGGGCGAGGCCCGTATCCGGATCGCAAGGCGAAATGAACGGCGCGGCGATCAGCTCGGTGCCGAAGGCATACTGGTTGGGGCAGACATAGGCCTCTTCGCGGTCCGGTTCGAGGTGATACATGGGGCGCACGAGGGGCTGAGCGCGGGTGTGGTTAAGCCAGGCCATGCTGTAGATATACGGGATCAGAGCATGGCGGAGCTGCATGGCAGCGCGCGTGATGCGCAGCGTTTCGGCGTCGAATCCCCAGGGACGGCGTTCGTGAAATGGATTTTTGGTGCTGTGCAGGCGCAGGATGGGGCTGAAGACGCCGAACTGCACCCAGCGCGTGTACAGCTCAGGGTCTTCGATACCGTCCATATGGCCGCCGATATCGTGGCTCCACCAGCCAAAGTTGACGTTGGCAGCGGCTGCGGTGAAGTATGGCTGGAAGGCGAGCGATTCCCAGGCAACGACCGTGTCTCCGGAGAATCCGATGGGGTAGCGGTGGCAGCCCAGGCCGCCCCAGCGTGAGAAGATGAACGGCCGTTTATCGGGCCGGCGGCCGAGGTCGTTGAAGTGCAGGTGATTGAGCCACCACAGCAGGTTCAGGCCTGGCAGCCGGCAGGGATTCCCCTGCTGCCAGTCCATCCACCAGAAGTCGACGCCCATATCCTCGTAGGGATGGTGGAGCAGTTCGAAATACGCCCGGGCAAAGCGCGGGTCTTCCAGGTCGAACGGGATGGGCCTGCGGGAGTCCGGGTCGATCTCCAGCGCCGCGGCCATCCGGGCGTACTGCGCTTCGTGCGGACCAATCCCGTCGGCGGGGTGCAGGTTCAGAGCGGTTTTCAGCCCCAGGCGGTGGATCTCATCGATAAAGGCGGGCGGGTCGGGGAAGTACTGCGGATTCCAGGTGTAGCCTGTCCAGCCTTCGAGATGCCAGTCCATGTCCACAATGCACACGGAAAGCGGGATTTCGTGGGCTTTGAAATCGTGCATCAGGTCGAGGAGCTCTCTGGCGGTATAAGCCCAGTAGCGGCTCCACCAGTTCCCTAACGCCCAGCGGGGGATGAGCGGAACGGGCCCCGAGAGATGGGAAAAATCTTCCAGGCAGGAGGTGTAATCCCGGCCGTAGCCAAAAAAGTAGATATCGATTGAGCCGGGGTTCTTGCGCTCCCGAATCCAGCCGTTTTCATCGAAGACCGGGCTGGTGGAGTCATCGATCACTGTCCAGCCGTCTCGAGAGAGCAGACCGGGCTCGATCTCCACCGGTCCGCAGGCGTCATCCAGGGTGCGGGCCGTACCGAGCAGGTTGCCGCGATCCCGGTCTCCATAGTGCCAGGCGGTGCCGGATTCTGTTAACTCGATCCACAGCGAAAGCGGTGAAAAGGACATGGAGGTCTGGTAGTGCAGGTGCAGGTGCCCGGTGATGATTTCGACCTGATCCCCGGACCGGCGGACTTCAAAATCCGGCACCGGGAAGCGGCGGTTCCAGACGACCTGGCTGGGGTGATCTTCAAAGACCCCCTGCTGGCTGTATTCCATGCGGATCAGGCGGGAGGTCAGGACGGTGAAACGAGCCTGGGGGAGCTGGACAACGGCCTGGGCATCGGGAAGAGGGGCGAACGTTACCGGCTGGGGGAATACTGGCTGCGCCATGAGAGATCCTGAGAAGTCCATCCTTTCGAGTGTGGAAATTTCCTGTACGGGAGAATGATACCGCGTTCCTTGATTCGAAAGCAGATGTTGCTTTATCTCCCTCCGGGAAATGCGAACATCTAATCATGGAATCGAGACTCAATTAACATGAAAACAAGATAATATGTATGCTATTTAACTTACAACACTTAAGAAAGACTTACTTTATGTATGTAACTCAATGCCCATGAAACATATTCGTACCATTACAGCCTCCGAGATGCGAGGAATCAATAGAACAGCTATCCTGGAAATGATCCGCCAAAGGGGCCCGGTGGGAAGATCTGAAATTGCTAACTACCTCAACCTGAGCTTGCCTACAGTTATGCGCATTGTTGAAGATCTAATAGAAGAACGTCTGGTGCGGGAACTGGATGAGACAGAGTGGAGCGGTGGTAGACGGCGGACTAGAGTTGAACTGAATAAGCATGAACACCTTACGATAGGACTTGACCTGGGAGTAACCAAGTTCTTTGGTGCGGTAACTGACCTTTCGGGGAAAATTCTTTTTGAAGAGCGCCTGGACAAGCACGAAACCAAAGGAGAGATCAGTTTTGATCTGGTCTGCGAATTGATTTCCAGGTTACTCGAACAAGCCGAAACGACCGGAAAACGGATCATGGGCATTGGGATTGGAGTTCCAGGGGTAACCTACCATGATAAAGGAGTTGTGGAATGGGCACCGAGCCTGGAATGGCGGAACTTCCCGCTCAGGGAACGAATACTACATAAATTTAGCCTGCCTACGATCGTTGATAATGATGTTAATTTAGCTGCCTTGGGTGAGGTATGGTTCGGAGCTGGTAGGGATGCAAGCAACCTGGTAGTTATCAACATAGGTACTGGTATTGGCGCCGGTGTCGTAATCGATGGTGCTCTTTACCGCGGCTCACACCAGATGGCTGGAGAAATCGGATACCTGCTTCCTGGGCGTGAATACCTATCCAAGGTGTATCCGGGATTCGGCGCTCTAGAACTCCTGTCCGCAGGAGCAGGGATTGCCCAACGAGCACAGGCTGCCTTATTAGAACAGAATGTGCAAATAGATGTTGAAAAGATTACCGCTGAATACGTTTTCGAAGCTGCGCGTCAAAAGCAGCCCTGGGCAGAGAAAATCATTGATGACTCGATCGATTACTTGACAATTGCAGTCGCGGCGGTAATTACCTTCTTCGATCCAGAAGTCATTGTTTTAAACGGGGGAGTTTCAAATTCCGCCAGTCAGATCATCCAACCTATGGTCAGATTGCTTGAAGGAAGAGTACCCCATATTCCAACCATTTCTGTATCGCCACTTGGGCCGCGAGCTGCAGTGCTTGGAGCCATGATTAATCTTCTTCACAACATTTCAGATTTTTACATCGTACGAAAGATATCTTGAGAGTTGAACTGTGTCGCAAAATTCGGATTCAGACCTTTTAGTAAGTAAGAGGAGGAACCTGGCAAGAAGAATAACGTACGATCAACCAATTTAACCGTCAACTGTTCACCCAAAAGAGGAGATCGACATGATCTCGCTCAAGAAAGTCAGTTACTTTTTGGTCATGATGGCCGTGCTTTTTACCACCGCTTGTGCGGGTGCCACCCCACAGGCTACTTCAGCACCTAGCGAAGCTGGTGATGAACCCGCTTCAGAAAGTTCTACCGGGATTGACCTGGCAACACTGGGAATTGACTGCTTCCAGTATGCAGATGAATACGCAAAAGGACCGAACGGTGAAGAAGCAACTCCGACATCCGAGGTAACTATCAGTGATGATGATGTCGCGGCAGTTCGTGAGGGCGGTTATACTGCAGCCCTTCTGTGGGCGGGGGCAGGTGAGTGGTACAACGGTCTGACAGACGGAGCCAGGGCTGAATTTGACCGTCTGGGAATTGAGATCGTGGCCATCTCAGAGGCAGCATTTGATCCAGCCAAACAGGCAACGGATGTCGAGACAGCCATGGCACTCAACCCGGACATTATCCTCACCCTTGTGGTTGATCCTGTGTCCGGCGAACGTGCCTTCCAGCCAGCTGTAGATGCTGGAGTGACACTGGTTCTGGCCGACAACGGCGTGAACAACTACCGGGCTGGCGAACAGTATGTTGGAATTGTAACCGGTGATCACTATGGTATGGGGCGCGGCGCCGCGGATTTGATGGCTGAAGCTCTGGGTAATGAAGGCGAAATCGGATTTATCTACCACGATGCCGATTACTTTGTGACCAATAACCGAGACCGAGCTTTTGCCTGTTACCTGCAGGAGAAATATCCCAATATCAAGATTGTGGCAGCAGGAGGCTTTACGGAAGAGCCAAAGACCGAAGAAGTCGCCTCTACCATGCTGGTGCAGCACCCCGAGATTGACGGTTTCTATGTTGCATGGGACGTGGCAGCGGAAGGAGTGATTGCAGCTCTCCGGGCTGCCGGCAGATCGGATGTAAAGGTAGTGACCGAAGACCTCGGCGCTAATAATGATCTTGATATGGCCATGGATGGCAATATGTACGGGAAAACCATCGATCTTCCTTATGATATCGGTGTGACCATGGCTCGTATGGCAGCCCTCGACCTACTTGACAGGCCGGCACCTCCATTTGTGGTTGTTGATCTAATGAAGGTAAAGAAAGACAACCTGGAAGAGGCATGGCAGAAAGCCCTCAACCTGGAATTACCTGAGGATATAAAGAACGCCCTCGGTCAGTAAAGTTCCTCAACGGGGCGGTGGGGTAAACTGGCCTGACCCCACCGCCCAAAAGTGAAATATCGGAGGCTCTATTCGTGGCTCAAAGCATAACTAAATTAAGAGCTCGCGCTGTTGATATGCGCAGTTATGTCGTCTATGTAAGTTTTCTTGTCATCCTGGTTTTTTTCTCGATCACGCTACAAGACCGGGGTTTTCTGACAGGAAGCAACCTGATGAACATCCTGCGACAAACCGCGATGGTCTCGGTTATGGCGGTAGGGATGACATACACGATCTGCGCTGGAGAAATTGACCTTTCGATCGGTGGCGTTGTTGCCCTCTCCGCCCTGGTGACAGCTGTTATTTTAAAAACGCAACCGTTGATTTTAGCTGTGTTAGCTGGTTTGTCCGTAGGCGCTGTCACTGGATTCGTCAATGGTGTTATCACCACCAAGGTGCGGATTCCCGCTTTTCTAGTTACACTCGGAACATCAAGCATCGTCACAGGTCTGGCGCGAACTATCACGAACTTGGAAGCTGTTCCAATTACAAACCGTACCTACAATTTCTGGTTTGGATCAGGGGATATAGGCCCGGTTTCAACCCTATTTATCTGGACCGTCATAATAGCTGTTATCGGTCAGATTGTTTTGAAAAAGACTCCTTTTGGAATGGCAGTGCTAGCAACCGGTGGAAACCGATCAGCGGCTCGTTATTCAGGCGTACGCACCGACAATATTCGTATTGCCGTGTTGATGCTGAGTGCAATCAGTGCATCAATGGCTGGTTTGTTATATGCCGGTCGACTTCACGGAGCACGCTACACCTTGGGTGAAGCGGATCTGTTGACCGTAATCGCAGCCGTGATCATTGGTGGGACTTCGTTCACCGGCGGTAAGGGGTCTGTCATCGGTGCTATTATCGGCTCAATCGTAATGGGCATGCTCAATAATGGTTTGCTGTTGATGGGACTATCAGTATCCGAGCAAATGATCGCTCGTGGCATTATCATTGTTCTCGCGGTTTCACTGAGTCTTCGAGAATCATTAGAACGCTAAACCAAGGAGGGCGGCATGTTTCTCAAGCAGTTAGTTCGTCGAAATCCTGATTTTGTCAAGACTGTAACCGCGCTTCACCAGAGCGGTCAGATACCAGCAAACAGCTATGTGCTGGATCTAGATACCGTTGAGGCAAACGCAAGAGTTCTAGCAGAGGAAGGCCGGCGGTTAAATTTGAAAGTCTATCCAATGACAAAACAGATCGGCCGCAACCCGTTTGCTTTGCGGGCAATGGCTCGCCAGGGACTTGATGCCTACGTGGCTGTAGATATGGGCTGTGCCTGGCCTATTCACGCGGCGGGTTACGAAATTGGCCATATCGGACATTTAGTACAGATTCCCAAAGCAGAAACCGATGCCGCGGCTTCGATGCGACCGCATTACTGGACAGTATTTAATCACGAAAAGGCAAAAGCTTCATCTGAAAGCGCCGCGAAATTCAATCGAAATCAAGCACTTCTCGCACGTATTGTAGCCCCGGGCGATAAATTTTATATTGGGCATGAAGGTGGTTTCGATGCCGAAAAAGTCGTCCAAGTTGCTGATGAAATAGATTCGCTTTCCAACGCACATTTTGCCGGTATTACTACTTTCCCAGCGCTGCTGTTCGATCCACAGACAAACCTCGTACAACCAACCCATAACCTGGGAACGCTCGAGAAAGCTGCTGAAGCCCTTGCTGCAGCCGGAAGAAAGGGAGTTGAAATCAATGCGCCTGGCACAACTTCGTCGGCAGTCATGTCTGTTCTGGCATCCGCCGGTGCCACGCAGGTTGAGCCTGGGCACGGCGTAACCGGGACAACCCCTTTGCACGCGGTAAAAGACCTGCCTGAACTTCCTGCTGTTCTGTATGTGACTGAAGTCTCTCATTTCCATAACGGAAAAGCCTACTGCTTTGGCGGTGGACTGTATATCGATCCTGTCTTCCCCGATTACGAAGTGAATGCGCTTATCGGCAAAGATCCAGATACGATCACCAGCCGGCCGATGCCTGTCCAATTCCCGCCAGCTAATGCCATCGATTACTATGGGATGATCTCACCGCAGGGACAAGTAGAAATCGGAGATAGTGTGATCTTTGGGTTCCGCATGCAGGCATTTGTAACCCGAGCCATGGTTGTTCCGGTTTCTGGGATTTCGAAGGGCCAGCCGGTAGTTGAAGGAATATATACTCCGGATGGTAAGCGGACGGGATGGCCAGAATGGTAGAAGAAGCCAGGTCTTCTGCCCCGGTACTGCTCGAAGCCAGGGGAATTAAGAAGTCCTTCAATCGAGTTGAGGTACTTCATGGAGTTGATTTCACTCTGCACGCCGGAGAAATCCACGGTCTGGTGGGTCAAAACGGTGCAGGGAAATCGACTCTGATGAAAATCATTAATGGGGCATACATCAAAGATGAGGGAACAATCCTTGTAAAGGGCCAGGAGACTGAACTAGGCTCTCCTGCCATTGCTTCAAAACTCGGTATTGCTATGGTGTATCAGGAGTTCAGTCTGGTCCCTTCAATGACTGTTCTGCAAAACCTTTTTTTGGCGAGGGAGCCATTAATAGGGCCCTTCATTGACGAACGTACTGCTCGTAAGAAAGCGGAAGAAATTTTTAATGAATTGGAAGTCGATATTAATCTGGATCAGGAATTAGCCAGGTTATCAGTCGGCAGCCGACAGATCGTAGAAATTGTAAAAGCCCTTAGTCTGGATGCCTCAATCCTGATCCTGGATGAGCCCACCGCCTCACTTTCTTCGATCGAGATTGAAGTGCTTTTTAAGGTGATTCGCAGACTTAAGAAGGCTGGCGTAGGTATCGTTTTTGTGTCTCACCATTTGAACGAGGTTGTGGAAATATGTGATCGGGTAACCGTGATCCGAGATGGCAGAGTTGCATTGTCTAGTAATGTTTCTGGCCTAGCTATTCAGGATATTATCACTGCTATGATCGGAAAAAAATTGGACGACAGCGGGCATGTATTCTATAACTCGATCAAGAGGCATCATCCACTGCTTCAGGTTCGCAATCTAAGTGCAAAGGGGTTATTACACGATATCTCCTTCGACCTCTACCCGGGAGAGGTACTGGGAATCGCTGGAGTGCTGGGCAGTGGCCGAACTGAATTGTTGAAAGCGCTCTATGGCATCCTACCACTCTCAACCGGTGATGTTAGAATGCAGGGAGAATTTCTGCGCATCAGGGATCCAAAGGAAGCCATAAAAGCCGGTATTGTTATGGTACCAGAAGACCGCCGAAAAAATGGTTTGATCGCTGGCGATTCTATCCGCAACAACGTTTTATTGCCAATCTGGGATCGATTGAGGCGCCTGCTTTTCATCCGGGAAGATGAAGGTAGAGCCATTGCCAAAAGTTATATGGAGGATCTCAAGATTCGGGCTAACAGCATTGATCAATACGTTGAGCAACTTTCTGGCGGCAACCAGCAAAAGGTGGTCTTTGCAAAGAGCCTGGCTGCAAACCCGAGAATATTGTTACTTGATGACCCGACAGTGGGTGTGGACATTGCCACCAAAAGGGATATCGCCCTGATCATACGTGAAATTGCGCGCAGTGGAAATGGGGTCATTCTGGTTTCGTCGGATATGGATGAAATCGCTTCGTTGTGCGACCGTGTGCTGGTGCTGCACGATGGAACCATTATGCAAGAGTTGGAGAGAACGGAAACGGTCTCATTCAGTGAAGAGATGCTAATGGGGGCCATACAGCAAAAGCTTTGAACGTAAATGTGGCAGAAAAAAATGGGTGCATCTGAGTAAAATTACACACGTATTAGAACCTTTTTTATCTGCGGGCCTTCCCTTCGGGATCGACGCAATTGTCGATATCCGGCAGGGGAGGCTTGCATTTTCTCTGACTCCTAAGATTTATATTTTTTTCCACCTTTATCGCTCGATGCCAGAATTCGTGGTTATCGGTATAATACAAAAGTTTCCTGGGATGGTGTGATAAATTCTGCAATGAAGGAACGAGGGGGGCCGTGACGGGATAACCGTATTCGAGCTTTCTAAAGAAGAGGATATTGAGCATTTTGGACGCTGGAAAGCCATTAATCGCCGGTGGGATTATTAAGGGGCAGCGCTACCGCTGGAGCCTGGTGAAGAAGCTCGGAGAGGGCGATGCCGGTGAAGTTTACCGTGTGGAATCGCTGCTCGAGCAGAAACCGGGGATTCTAAAACGTCCGCACCGCAGCAGCTTTACAACCGACGTACTGCGGCAGGCCGCTCAAATCAAAACCGAAGGCAGGATCCTGCGCGCCCTGGAGGGCATCGCCCTCCCAGGCGGTGATCTGGCCGTGCGCCCACCGGCCCTGATCGACCAGAGCGAACCGGGCCGCGAGTTCGGCGACCAGTACTTCGTGGTGATCGAGGAGGCGCCGGGCATGGACCTGGCCACGATGTCGCGGCTGGCGCGCTTTGGGAAGGCAGAAGACGAACAGCAGGAACCGCGCAGCCCTGAAGAACAGATTTTTATTCAGCATCTGATCGAGCGGGGATCTATCCCCGAACTGGTGCTGCTGCGGGCGCTGCTGGGTCTGGTGACCCTTTTTGAAAAAGTGCATTTCACTGAAATTACCCGTGAGGGGGTGCGGCAGGCGGGGGTGATCTGGAACGATGTCAAGCCCGAGCATGTGTACTGGGATCCGGGCAGGCGAGTGCTGACCATCATCGATTGGGGGAACGGCCAGTTTCTGGAGGCGGACGGTGCTACCAAAGACCGCCATTATTCGCGCATTGACGATTATGTGCAGTTCCTGCAGGAGATGGGGCGCTTCGTGGCCGACTGCAGCCCGGAGCTTTTCGAGCGTCTGGATTGGCCGGCCGAGATTTCACCCGGTAATGCCTATTCTGAGGGCGTGAAACCGCTGAAAGAGCGCACTGCAGCCTTGTTTGAGCAGGAGATGGAGCGGCTGCGGGAAGCTCGCCGCAGAGAAGCCGACCTTGCCTGGAGCAGCGCGCCGCACCCGGACCTGTTGAAAGACCTGGCCGACATCCACCAGCAGATCTTCGATTTTGGAGAGGTCCCCGATTACAGCGCCGCGGAGCGCCTGTATGCACAGGCTGCTGCAAAGGTCGTTTCTACAGCCGATGGGGTTGAAGAAACCGGTCTGGCAGAGCGACTGGAGCTTTTCCGGAAGATCTGTGACCGGGCTGGATCACTGCCCTCTGCAGACTCAGAGATGCAGGCGGTCAAATGGAAGCTGCTGGCAGACTGCGCGGATCTGGGAGGAGAATTCTTTGACCTGACCGCCGGCACGCCGCTCGACGAGCGCCAGAAGCGCTTTCTCCAGGCACTGCATGCCGGTGTGGCTGAAGACTGGCCCAGCCTGCTGTGGAGGGCGATGAGCCTGGTCGGAGAAGGTCCGCTGCCTGCATGGTGGGAAGAGATCAGCCAGCGCGTGCGCAAAATCCACCTGCAGCTCGATGACGATGTGATGACCCCTTATGTGGTCGTCAGCCGCTTATTTTTCACCCTGCAGTCCAACCTGTTCCGCGCCGGAGGGCTGCCGGATGGGAACGGCGGGCAGAACCCGGAGATGATTGAAGCGCTGGTGCGGATGCTCGAAGAGGAAGTGATCAAAAAGTGGAAAGAGGTCGAGCCGGCGCCTCCGAATGCAGGTATCGAATACCGCGATATTGACGGCCTCATCGATGATATTGAAAGGGTGCTGCCCGGCTCACAGCAGAGCCTGGATAAGGCCCTGGGACAGGCCAGAGCCCAGGTGGGCCTGGTGATGGATGCCTGGGCTCGAAAAGAGTTCGAAACCGCGCGGCGCGGCCTGCGCACCCTGCTGCTCTGGGACCCTCACCGCCGCAGGCTGCTGCTTGCTGATCGTGCCCTGGTCTCCGCTTCGCAGTGGCTGCTGCGTGTGCGCCAGGGAGCGGGCAAGGACGAACCCCTGCACGATTACCTGACACAGGTCGAGCTGGCCGGCCGCGATCTGCGCAACCAGGTAGGGCCGGCTGGCTGGCTGGACCTCATCCTCAACAGCCTGAAGCAGCTGCGCAACGGCGCCCGCCCGGCTGACCTGATTATGGAACACCCTGAACTACTGACCGAGATCCCCTGGTTGAACGAGTACCGCTCGCGAGAGACCATCAACCTGCCGCGCACGCGCAAACTAACCCTGGAACGGGATCCGGTTTCTATCGCTGAGCTGCCCGGGCTGCACGGCGTGCGCGAGGGGGTGCTGGGTCCGGAAGGCGATCTGGCCCTGGGTGAACCGCTGGATACCTGGGCACCTGAAGCGCGCGGGTCTTCGGCACGCGTGTTCAGCGGACGGCTGCAGGGCATCCCCGAACAGCCCGGGGCGGCGATCAAAATTATGCGCCCCGACGAGGCGGAATACGCTGCGCCGCTCTTCCGGGAAGAAGCGCAGATCCTCACCCTGATGCGGGATGTGCCCGGTGTGATGCGCATGTATGAGCTGGGTTTCCTGCGCCTGGATGAGGGGCATGCGCTGCCGCCTGAAGACCGGCAGCACTCCGGAGCCGGCCTGAGGGGGAAGATCCAGCGCTACGGCGTGGAGGAGCTGCAGAACTTTCTGATTTCGATGGATGTCAGGATCGGTCAGGGCTGGCTGCCATACCTGGCCTTTGAAAGGTATCCGCAGCAGCACAACCTCATGGTGTACTGCGATGCCGGACATACTCACGGGCGTTTCCTCCCCCTGCGGGAGAGCCTGTTCCTGGCGATTCAGATCTGTGATATCCTTCAGGTCGCACATGACCGCAATATCGTTTACCGGGACCACAAAATCCTGCATTATTACTGGGATGCGAACCGGCAGGGGGTGGTGATGATCGACTGGAACATTGCCCGGCGGCATCCACAGGGGCTGTCGAGTGGAGAGAAGCAGTTCGATTTGGTACAATTCGGGGCGCGTGCCCTGCACCATATCATGACCGGGCGCTCCGCACCGGGAGCGCTTCCCCTGGGACCTAACCGTCCTGAAGAGATCGAACAGGCTTCCCACCAGTATCGCGTGCAGTGGACTTACGACGATGAGCGGCTGCCAAACCGCCTGAAAGAGATAATCGAAAAGACGCTGACCGAGGGCTACTCCCAGGTGCGCGAACTGCGCCAGGACCTGTACGAGATTTACCAGCAGCTTCCCGATTCCGAATGAAACACTACTCTCCGCACTGCCTGCTGTCGGGCCATGCCGGAGAGCGTTGAAGAGAGAACCATGACGCCTTTTGAACCCTTAGAAAGCCAGTTTGAACGCTTGATGGCGGAAGAACAGCCTGATCTCATCGAACTGCGAAAACTGGCGCTGGAAATCGAAGAATTTTTGAATTCTGATGATTACCAGACCTTATCCATACAGGACAGGGGGCGCGTTCAGAATGTGCGGCGCGAAATTAAAGCCAAAATTCGCGCCATCGAAGGCGGGGAGAACGATGGTGATGTTGACGGCGGCGATGGACCCGCGCCGTCGAGTGTAGAAAGTCAGGCACCGGTCGACGTTGAAGTTCGCAACGGCCCGGCGGCCGGTGAGGTGCGAGAGCACAACCCGGTGGCCGAACAGCACATGGAAGCCGCCGAAAAGCTGTTTTACAGCGGCCGCTATGCCGAGGCGATCAACCTGTTCGACCGAGTACTGCAGCTGGAGCCGAACTGGGACCGGGCAAAGCAGCACCGGGCCGAGTCCGAAAATTACCTGCGCACCGGTTACATCCCTGCCGTGGCGCTGCCGGCCGACGCCGCCTCGGCTTATGGAAAGGCACAGTCGGCAGCGCGCGTCGGGCGCTTCAAAGATGCCCTGGCGCTGCTGGAAAAAGCCCAGTCGATCCTGCGCGAACTCGGCATCCAGCGCTGGCAGGAAGGGCAGGAATTTGCCCAGAAGCTGCAGGAAAACATTGACGCCGAGAACGTTTACGAAGAAGGGCAGGAGCTCTTCAGCCAGGGAAAGATCGACGAGGCACTGGAGCGGGTAGAGACTGCGCTGCGGGCGACGGGGATGCCGCGATATGAGGACCGGGCGCATGATCTGCGCCGGGTGCGCGACAGGATGCGTGCCATCCAGGAGACGCTCAGCCGCCCGCAGATCGAACCGCAGGCGCTCTCTTCGATCAAGGCCGAGGTGGACGGGTTCATCGCCGAATTTGGTGAGAACCCGGCCTTTAACCGGCTGCAGGAGCGCATTCAGGGGGTGATCCCCCGGGTTGTGGAGCCGCTGAAAGAGGAGATCCGCACGCTGAAAACCCAGGCGGAGAGTGCGGCCTCCATCGAGGAGGCGCTGCATCTGCTCAACCGGGCAAAGGCGAAGCTGGACGAAATCCGCAACCTTGAAGGCATGGACGAGAGCCTGGACCGCACGCAGGAAGGGGTGGATAAGCTGCTGCGGGAGGTGCAAAAATATGAGAACGACCTGCAGCTAGCCCAGCGGGCATACGACAGCAAGCGGAGCTGGCCGGCAGAAGCCTCGCGCATCAGCGAAGACGTGCGCCGGCGCTATCCGAACGATCCGCGGGTGATCTTCCTGACGCGTTCACTGCGCCGCTACCATCTATCTTTGCTGGGGATCAAGGCCGGCGGGATCATCATTGGATTCATCATCCTCGGGCTGCTGCTGCGCTGGGGGATCGGCCGCTTTCAGGCTTACCAGCTTTCACTGACACCGACCGCAACGGCTACAGCGACGGCGACGCCAACCGAAACCCCGACCCCCACGGTGACGCCCACCGAAACACCGACCCCTACGGAGACAGCGACACCGACGCTCACACCGACACCTCTGGCAGGGTTTATCCAGCGAGACACCTGGGCGCGCAACGGCTGCTACGAAAACTTTACCGCCGTGGGGCGGGTGCAGAGCGGCGGCCGGGTGCGGTTCCTGCCTTCAGAGCGGCGTTTCGACGATTTCAACCGGGAGTGTGTGCTGGTTGAGTTTGAACGAGAATCCGGTGCTGTCATCGGATGGGTGCTGATCGCAGACGTAGGCGCTGCGCCCCCGCCTACGCGCACACCGGAGCCGTAAAATCAACCGGCTCCTGCGGCCTGAAACGTGCGATGGATCACCGCCTGCGCCTCTTCCTGGATCTGGCGCAGGTGTTCCGCACTGATAAAACTCTCGGCATAGATCTTATAAACATCCTCGGTGCCTGAAGGCCGGGCAGCGAACCAGCCGTTTGCGGTCACGACCTTCAGGCCGCCGAGTGCTTCATTGTTCCCCGGAGCCCGCGTCAGGCGGGCTGTAATTTTATTCCCGCCCAGCGACTGCGCATCCACCTGCTCTGGTGAGAGGGCTTTTAGAACCTCTTTCTGGGCGCGGCTGGCTGGCACGTCGATGCGCGCATAGAAAGACTGGCCCAACTCATCTTCCAGGCTGCGGTATTGTTCGCCCGGGTCTTTACCCGTGACGGCGAGGATCTCGGCCGCCAGCAGTCCCGCGATGATGCCGTCCTTATCCGTCGTCCACACCGATCCGCTGCGGCGCAGGAAGGAAGCGCCGGCGCTCTCTTCACCCCCAAACCCAAGTGAACCATCCAGCAAGCCCGGGACAAACCATTTGAAACCGACCGGGACCTCGACCAGCTGGCGGCCCAACTGCCCGGCGACCCGGTCGATCATCGAGCTGGAAACCATGGTTTTGCCAACCGCGGCTCTTTTACTCCATCCCGGACGGTGCTGAAAAAGATACCAGATTGCCACGGCCAGAAACTGATTGGGATTCATCAGGCCGGTACTGCGGGTAACGATGCCGTGCCGGTCAGCGTCCGGATCGTTCCCGAAGGCGATGTCAAAATCGTCTTTCATCTCCACCAGGCGGGCCATGGCGTCGGGCGATGAGCAGTCCATGCGGATTTTGCCATCTGTATCCACGGTCATAAATGAGAAGGTCGGGTCAACGACAGGATTGACGACCTTGAGATTCAGGTTATAGCGATCAGCCAGGGGCCCCCAGTATTCGACGGCTGCACCGCCCATGGGATCCACGCCGATAGAGATCCCGGCGGCAGCGACCGCTTCCAGGTCGATCACCCCGGAGAGGTCTTCCAGGTAGGGTGTCATAAGGTCAACTTCATGAGTGGTGGCGGCACTGCGGGCGCGGGCGAAATGAATGCGGTTGACTGTGCGCAGCTCGTTCTGGATGATGGCGTTCGCTCGATTCTGAATGGCCGCTGTGGTTTCCGTATCTGCAGGCCCGCCTTCAGGCGGGTTGTATTTGAAACCGCCGTCCTCAGGGGGATTGTGCGAAGGGGTGATCACCACGCCGTCGGCGCGCAGCCCGGGCGGGCTGCTCTGGTTGTAGGTGAGAATGGCATGGGAAATTACGGGGGTGGGGGTATAGCCCAGACCGGTCTGCAGGCGGACCTCAACCCCGTTGGCGGCGAAAACCTCCAGCGCGGAGGCCAGCGCAGGCTCGGAGAGAGCGTGGGTGTCGATACCGATGAACAGCGGTCCTGAAATCCCTGCCGACTGGCGATAATCACAGATCGCCTGACTGATGGCGAGAATGTGGGTTTCGTTAAAGCTGTTTTCGAGCGAACTGCCGCGGTGACCGGATGTGCCGAAGGTTACACGCTGGCCTTGGTGTGAGATATCCGGCTGGCCGGTGTAGTAAGCTGACACCAGCCGTGAGACGTTGACCAGCATCTCGCGTGGGGGAGGCTGACCGGCAAGTGGACTGGGCTGCATGAATATCCCTCCTGATTGAATGTAGAACTGTGGACTGCGGCAGGGCCTGGTGGCCCGCTTCCAGGCCCTGCCGCCGGTTTAATGCAGCGATACACGCGTCTATGGCTGGATTTCTGCTGTGGGCAGAAAGCGAGGCGGGCGGCGCGCCTGGCTGGCCTGTTCAAAGGCGTAAGCCAGCCGCAGCAGCAGCGGTTCAGAGAACGCAGCCCCGATAAAGGAGATCCCTACCGGAAGCCCGTAAACAAAACCAGCTGGCACCGTTATGTGCGGGTACCCGGCGACTGCCGGCAGGCTGGAGGCGCGCCCCAGTGAGTGATCGCCGTTAACGTAATCAATCAGCCAGGCAGGGCCGGCGGTGGGTGCGACAATCGCGTCCAGGCTGTGTTTTTGCAGCACGGCATCGATCCCGTCGGTGCGCGCGAGGCGGTGGTTGGTTTCGAGCGCTTTCAGATAGGCTTCATCGGTCAGGGGACCTTTTTCCTGGGTGATCAGCATCCACTCCTGTCCAAAGTAAGGCATGACACGGTCACGGTGCTTTTCATTGAAGTTGATCACATCTTCCAGGGAGTGCACCTGCACTTCCGGGCCCAACCTGCTGAGGTATTTGTTCAGATCGTCCTTGAACTCATAGTGCAGGACTTCCATTTCCGTCTCTGCGAGCTTGTCGGCGGTATCCACATTGGCCGGATCGATCAAGTCAGCGCCGCAGGCTTTCATGATCTCGAGACAGCTTTCCATGACTTTATCCACCAGGGGGTGAAAGCCAAACAGGTTTCGCGCGACGCCGATGCGGGCGTTTTTCAGGCCGTCCGGCTTCAGGTAAGGGGTGTAATCGCTGATGAAGCGGCCTTCCGCCGCCAGCGTGGCGGGATCCTCAGGATCGCCGCCGGCCATCGCGGCCAGAAGGAGTGCGACATCGCTCACGGTGCGGCCCATCGGGCCGGCGGTGTCCTGGCTGTGAGCGATCGGGATCACCCCGGTGCGCGAGACCAGGCCAAGAGTGGGCTTCAGGCCGACCACCCCGTTGGCATGAGCGGGGCAGGTGATCGATCCGTCGGTTTCGGTACCGACGGCCCCCGCACAGAGCCCGGCCGCAACTGCGACCGCGGAACCTGAAGAAGAGCCGGATGGATTGCGGTCCAGGGCGTACGGGTTGCGAGTCTGACCGCCGCGGCTGCTCCAGCCGCTGATGGAGTGCGGCGAGCGGAAATTGGCCCATTCGCTGAGGTTGGTCTTGCCCAGGATCACAGCACCGGCCTGTCGGAGCCGGGCGACGAGAGGGGCATCCTTCGCGGCATGCGAGCCCTCCAGTGCCAGCGAGCCCGATGTGGTCTGCATCCGGTCTGCTGTGTCGATATTATCCTTTAGCAGGATCGGGATTCCGTGCAGGGGGCCACGAACCTGACCGAGCTCGCGTTCCTGGTCGAGCATCTCGGCGATGTCGAGGGCATCGGGATTGATTTCGATCACCGAGTTGAGGGCAGGCCCGCTGCGATCGATGGATTCGATGCGGTCGAGGTAAGTGGAGACAAGCTCACGCGAGGTGATCTCACCGCTGTGCATCAGATCTGCCAGTTGGGAGATGGAAAACTCTTCGATCATAGGCGAAAGGACTCCTTAAACTGCGCATAGCCAATAGGGATGGCAGTATGAGAAGGATTTCAATTTTATTGTTCGAGATCCTGCAAGCGAAGCAGGCCGAAGAGGGCCCCGTCGGTGGTGGTGACCAGGGCGCTGGTGATGTGGGGGTTGGCGGCGAAATATGCGCGCACTTCGGATAGAGGAGTATTGAGCCGGAAAGTTTGCGGGTCGCGATCCATCACCTCTTCGGCCGGCCACCCCGGATCTGCTTTTTCAAAGTCGACCGGCCGAAGGAGCCCGAGAACGATTAACTGTTCGTTGACCACCACGCAGTGATCCCAGCCTTCTTTCTGAACGCGGTCACGGATATCACGAATCCGGTCGCTGCGCTTGCAGGTGGGGACGTCCAGGTCCGCGACATCCCCTGCATCTTGAGTGCGCGAGCGGTTTCCTTCCACGGGCAGGCCGTTTGCCAGCCAGTCGGCCTTGCCGGCGGTATAGCGGAACACCTGCGTAAAGCCCATACTTGAAAGGCGCCATGCGGCACGCGCGCTGATATCGCACAGACTATCGCGCGAGTAGACGATCACCGGCTTTTCCCACTCCAGCCGGTCTGCAGTTAACCGGCTGATCATGGCGAGGGGAATGTTTACGGCACCTGCGAGGTGGACTTCTTCGTATTCATCTTTCGGCAGGACTTCAATCAACTGCGCACCTCTGCGAACCAGGGTGCGCAGGCTTTCGCGGTTTATTTCTCTGGGTGCGATCTCTGCCAATGCATGCTCCTGTCGTAAATTAATATGTTTCAAATGATATTC
>JAAYXE010000114.1 GCA_012516075.1 Chloroflexota bacterium
CCCCCACGGTCGACCCGCGCCCCATGGAAGACCTGTTCAACCAGGCGCTCCAGCAGTTTGCTGCCGGGGATTGGAATGCGCTGATCGACACCCTGACCGCCCTGCGCGGGAAGGATCCCCAGTACCAGGCTGCCCGGGTCGACGGCATGCTCTACATGGCCCTGCGCAACCGCGGCGTGCGGCGCATCCTCTCCGAGAGCGACCTGGGTGGGGGCAGCTACGATCTGTCCCTGGCCGAGCGCTTCGGCCCGCTGGACGCCGAGGCCCGCAATGTGCTCAACCTGGCGCGCCTGTACCTGTACGGCAACGCTTTCTGGGAGGCCTACCCCGAGCAGGCTGTTTATTACTTCAGCCAGGTGGCCGCGGCGGCCCCCGGTCTGCGCGACAGCTCGGGATGGACGGCCGCCGAACGCTACCGCGCCGCGCTGCTGCAGTGGGCGGACCAGCTCGCCAGGCAGGAAGAATGGTGCAAAGCCGAGGAAGTATACAACCAGGTGCTCTCCTGGGGCGGCGGGAATAACCTGCAGGCCACAGCCGATTACGCTGCGGAGCAGTGCAGGCCGCCAACCGAGACTGCTACCATCACCCCCACCATAACAGAAACACCCACCGAAACGCCGACAGGGACGTTCCTGCCGCCGACGACCGCGCCGGTGACCACTGCTCCGCCCACGATCACTCCTACCCCACCAGCGCCCACCACTCCGGCGCCGCCGCCAACCACAGAGCACCCTCCGGCGACCACCGAGCCGCCTGTGGTGACCACAGAGCCGCCGCCCGTCGAAACGGAACCGCCGCCGGTTGAGACCGAACCGCCGGCGGACACAGAACCAGCGCCGGTTGTCACCGATGAGATCACAGAAGCGCCCCCGCAGAGTGGCGAGAGCACCGGAACCCCTGAGGCGGACGAGATTCGGGAACAGATGAACAGGCAGGCAGCACCATGAACGCGCCGCGCAGAATCCCCACCTCCAGACCGGCCGCGAAACGCGGCCTGAACCTCGAGCGCATTCCCCCGCAGGCCGTTAAGGCAGCCCTGCTGCTGGCGATCCTGGTCTTCGCCAGCCTGGCGGGCGTCTTCTCCTTCGCTGTCGCCCGCGGGCTGACGTTCAACTCCGCCCGGGCGGGCGGCCCCGGCGGGCCGCAGATCGCTCCAGGTGAGGTGCAGTCCACTCCCGAGCCCGGGTCCAGCGGGCCGGCCAGACCCAACCCCAATGCTCCCGAGAGCCAGCCCACCCTGACGCCGTGGGACGGCGCCGGACGTGTCACTGTGCTGCTGCTGGGTCTGGACTACCGCGACTGGGAAGACAGCAAAGATTACTCGCGCAGCGACACCATGATCCTGCTGACCCTGGACCCGCTGACGCGCACGGCCGGCATCCTGTCGATCCCGCGCGACCTGTGGGTGCCTATCCCCGGCTTCCAGCACGGCAAGATCAACACCGCTTACTACCTGGGCGAGGCCTATAAGCTGCCCGGCGGCGGGCCTGGCCTGGCGGTTAAGACGGTGGAACAGTTCCTGGGCGTACCCATCAACTACTATGCGCAAATCGATTTCGACGCTTTCGTGCGCTTTATCGACGAAATCGGCGGCGTGAAGGTCGATGTACCCGAAAAGATCAAGATCGACCTGCTGGGCGACAACAACACCAAGACGCTGAAGCCCGGCGTGCAGACCCTCCCCGGCGAGTGGGCCCTGGCCTACGCCCGCAACCGCTACACCGAGGGCGGCGACTTCGACCGCGCCCGCCGGCAGCAGCAGGTGATCATGGGTATTCGCGACCGCATCCTGAGCCTCGATATGCTCCCCACCCTCATTTCGAAAGCACCCGTGCTGTACGAACAGCTCTCGTCCGGCATCCACACCAACCTGCAGCTGCAGGACGCGATCAAGCTGGCCCTGCTGGCCGAAGAGGTGCGCGATGAGGATATCGTCCGGGGAGTGATCAGCCAGGAACAGGTGATCTTCGGCCGCTCGCCCGATGACCTGAGCATCCTCATCCCCATCCCGGATAAGATTTACCTGCTGCGCGACGAGGTCTTCGCCACCTCGGGCAGCCTGGGCCCGCAAACTGCCGGCGACGAGCTGGCCCGCATGCAGGCGGAAGCCGCACGCCTGGCCGTGTTCAACGGCAGCAGCGACCCCGGTTTCGGAGAGCGCACTGTCCAGTACCTGCAGGGGAAAGGCGCCAATGTAGTCGCCAATCAGGCAGCCGGCCAGGCGTATGCCAACACCACCGTGATCGATCACACCGGCAGCCCTTACACCGTGCAGTACCTGGTTAACCTGCTGGGCATTCACCCCGGGCGGATCATCATCGACTTTGATCCGAACGCCCAGGTGGACGTTGAGCTGTATCTGGGCGACAGTTCACGCGGGGTCGAGTTTCCCTGAGCCATGACGTCTTCACAGAAGCCGCAGGTCCTCTCGCGCCGGATTATCTATGAAAGCCCCTGGGTGAACCTGTACGTGGACCACGTGCGCTTCCCCAGCGGCGTCGAGGTCCGCGAACACCACCTGATCGACTTCCCCCGGCCGTCCGTGCTGGCACTGGTGAGCGATTCTGCGGGCCGCCTGCTGATGGTGCAGGTGCCGCGCTATCCCAACGGCCGCACGGAGTGGGAATTCCCCGCCGGCCGGATCGACCCCGGAGAGACGATCGCGGCTGCGGCCGCGCGTGAAGTGCTGGAAGAGAGCGGTTACACCACTGCCGGCCACGAACTGCTGTACAGCTATAATCCCCTCAACGGTTCCTCCACCAAGGTCTTTCATGTGGTGCGCTGCCAGGCGCTGGAGCAGGCGGGCAAGTTTGACCGCGGCGAGGTGAGTGCCGTACGCTGGTTCACCCAGCCGGAGATCTGGGAGATGGTCCGCAGCGGGGAAATGATGGACGGCTACACCCTGACCGCCTTTCTGCTCTCCCAGCACCTGCCCTGACGCTGCACACATCCATCCTGGTTTATAATTAGGCCCTGTACAAAGGATCAGATCATCTTACAAGCCATGCTGGTTGAGCCGCGGCCGTGCGCGCTCAACCGGGTTACGGCTGTATAAATGGGGGAAAGGAGACAGATATTCATGTGCCGCAGTATCAAGAAGCTCCGCATTCCAGAACAGCCCGCAAGCGAAGAAGAAATCCAGGCCGCCGCGCTGCAGTATGTACGCAAGGTCAGCGGCTACCGTAAACCCTCGCGCCGCAACCAGCAGGCCTTCGACCAGGCCGTCGCGCAGGTAGCCGCCGCCACCCGCAGCCTGCTGGAAGCCCTGGAGACTCCGGAACGAGTATCCATCCGGATTCCAGAGAGGAAAGCGGGATAGAATCAGAAATGTTATAGACAGGAGGCTGGGCAGACGGTGAAAAATCGCGGGAATATCATCATCCTGATTTTATGCCAGGCGGCCGGACTTTCAGGGGTGGCCGCGGTGGCGCTGCTGGGCGGCATTATCGGCGCTGAACTGGCGCCAGACCCGGCCCTTTCTACGCTGCCGGTGGCGTTTTCCACTATCGGGGTGGCCATCGCCACAGTCCCGACCGCCCTGTTGATGAAGGCCATCGGGCGGCGGCTGGGGTTCGTGAGCGGTGCCGCCCTGGCCATCGCAGCGAGCCTGCTGGCCGCGTTCGCCGTCAGCCGGGGCAGCTTTTTCCTGTTCTGTCTGGCGACTCTGCTGATTGGGGTGAACAGCGCCATCATGCAGCAGTACCGCTTCGCGGCCGTGGAGAGCGCAGGCAGCAGTTACGCCAGCCGGGCGGTATCACTGGTGCTGCTGGGCGGGTTGATCGCCGCTGTGCTGGGCCCCGAAGTAGCGCAGCGCACGCGCACCTGGCTTCCGGCCGGGCTGTATGTGGGCTCGTTCGTCAGCGTGGCGCTGCTTTACGTCCTGGCGCTGTTCCTGTTCCTGGTCTTTTACCGGGATGTGCACGCTGAGGAGGCACGCGTGGAAGGCGATGAACGGCCGCTGGCCCGCATCATGGCCCAGCCGGTCTTTTTCGTGGCCGTGCTCTCTTCGGCCGTGGCTTACGGGGTGATGTCCTTCATCATGACCGCCACCCCGATTCACATGCACACGCTGCAGGGGTTCAGTCTGGATCAGACCACCCTGGTCATCCAGAGTCACATCGTGGCGATGTTCCTGCCCTCGCTGTTCACCGGCATCATTCTAGAACGGCTGGGGATCCGCCGCGTACTGCTGGCCGGTGTGCTGTTCATGCTGGCGTCCGCGGCCAGCGCCCTGGTCAGCATCCACTTTCTGCACTACTGGATCACCCTGGTTCTGCTGGGAGTGGGGTGGAACTTCCTGTTCGTGGGGGGCACGGTGCTTCTGACCCACGCCTACCGCCCGGCCGAACGCTTTAAAGCCCAGGCAGTGAACGAATTCCTGGTGTTTGCATCGCAGGCCACCGCCTCGCTCTCGGCCGGCACAGCCCTGTTCCTGGCCGACTGGCAGTTCATCAGCATCACCAGCCTGCTGCCGCTGCTGGTGGTGCTGGTCGCCATACTCACCCTGCGCCGGCACATCGCCCCTGCCCCAGTGGAGGGACTGGCCGGGTGAGGGTCACCCCCGGCGGGGCCGTATCGTTTGCCGGACACGGCAGCGGCACGGCAAAGCTCCGTACAGGTGCTTTTATCGTCAAAGGGACTGTCCCGCAGAACCGCACACCCGGTCCGGATGCCGCGCCCATACAAACGCGCTCGTCGGAACGGGGGCAATGTCGCTGGTTGTTCTTCTGAATATTACGAACCTCCCCGCTGCGGATGCCGTGCTCGTTGCTGGCGCTGGCTGCAGGCGGGGAGGTTGTCTTTTCAGACTTCTGCGCACGGCAGAGCAGGTCAGCGCAGTCAGGCGGTACAGGCTGTGTCCCGGTAGTCATTGATGTAGGGAGTGCTCAGGCGGTAGGTGTAGGCCGCTTCACAGGCCTGCCCGTCGATCTCCAGGGATATCACTCCCGACCAGGTCTTCTCGTGCATGTAAATAAAGAACCTGCGAATCAGGGGGTGTGGCACGACCAGCTCGGTCTCCGCGACCTGCGCCTGCGCCGCCTCCAGCTCGGGCTGGTAGGTCTGGCGCACCTGTTCGGCCAGTTCGGTCTGAAGCTCTGCAGGCAGTGGAATCGCGGCCCCACTATCCAGGGCCGTGACCGCCTGGGCGATCTCGACCTGGCTTGTAACCGTGCTGATTTCCTGCAGCGGATGGCGGATTTCTCCAGCGTCGTCACAGTTGCGGATCTCGAGAGATGTGTAGCTGCGCGCCCCGGAGACAGGTTCAGCCGGCATGACCTGCGGAACCTGTTCCGGGCGGCAGCCTGTGAAGAGCAGGCATATAGCAGTGATTAACAGGGCTGGGATGAGCTTCTTCAGCATGAATTCTCTCCATGTGCTGCCCGACCGGCGGGCCGTTCGCAGGGCAGCAGCCACAGCGGACGCCCCCTCAGGTGAGCCCGGCCTGCAGCCAGGCGGACACTTCGGACGTCGTGGGGACGCGCCCCGAGCAGACCACCTCCCCATTCACCACCAGGCCTGGGGTAGAGAGAATGTCGTAGGTCATGATCTGGGTGAAATCGGTGACCTTTTCAAAATCGGCCTCGACACCCAGGTCGGCAGCGGCTTTGCGCGCGATTTGCTCAACGCGCTTGCAGTTTGCACAGCCAGGCCCCAGAATTTTTACGTATATCATTTTGCCTCCGAAACTTGAGATGTTGGTCCATACTTTATGGTTAGTTTTGCAGGGGTACTGCGGGGTATCTCCGCCTGCGCCACCCCGACATTAAGAATGAAGACCGGATACCGGCCGGGGCGCCTGCTTTCGGCGGTCCATTCGGTTCATTATGAAAGCCAGCACAGTCAAAACAGCCGCAGCATACACAACCACCAGCCCAACGCTGGCGCCGTCCACCCAGGCGCCGAAGATCAGGCCTGCCAGAGTGCTGAACAGTGCCACCCAGGCGACGTAGACCCAGGCCTTCCTGCGCCCGATAATAGTGGCCGTGATCAGGATGCTCTGCAGGCTGAGCTCGGGGTCGGCCAGCAGGTAAGCCAGCAGCGGGCCGCGATGCATCCCCAGGTCAAGGAACATCTGTGCGATGGGCACCTCAAGCAGCGTGGGGAAGTACATGAATATCCCGAAGATCACGCCGGTCAGGCTGCCAATCAGTGTGTTTTCCCCAGCAAGGGTCATGATCCATTCCGGACGGATGAGCACACGCACCGCGCCGACCACGAACACACCGGCCACCAGCAGCGGGAAGATCTGCTTAACGAAACGCCACGACTCCCACAGAACGCTGCGCGTCTCCTCTTCCGTCAGCCCGTCCCTGAGCAGCAGACCCAGGGCCGCGAGGGACAGCATTACGCCGAAGAACTTGCCCGTAAGCGCCAGGGTCACCCCGCCGGAGTGGGCCGTCACCCCCAGGGAAGCGAACCCCAGGGTCAGCCCGACCAGGCCCAGTGAGACCCATGTCCAGGTGTTGAACGCCTCGTGGACCCCTTCGATCCCTTTCCAGGAGGTCAGGCCGATGAGGGCCAGCATCCCGATCAGCACAGCCCCCTGCACGCTGACCCCTTCTTCGCCGCGCGCCGGGTCAAAGGGGAGGAGGCGGTGAAGGAAATCCTGGAAGTGGTCCGCCCCGGCCGCGGGCAGAGTGACGTGGGCGTACGTGTTCTGCAGCGGCTCGATTTGAAACGTGCCCACCACCAGCAGGATGGCCAGGGCCAGCAGAAAGAGCAGCGCGGGGCGGCGCATCGCGGCCTGGCCGGCGAAGAGCTGGTCGGAGGCCTGATCGCGCTCAGCGTCGTCTCGATCGAAGATCAGGGCCATGATCATGCCCACCCCAATGCCAAAAGCGATGGCCAGCAATAAGCGGGCCGCAGCCAGATCCACGCCAAGCAGCGCACCGGTGTACACCAGGGCGAGAACGTTAATCGCGGGCGCAATAAAGAGAAAAGTGATGGCGGGCCCCAGCCCGGCGCCTTTTTTATAGATGCCGGCGAAGAGCGGAATGACCGTGCAGGAGCATACCGTCAGCAGGAAACCGGCCGCAGCCGCAGCCGGGTAGGAGATGAAGCGCGGCGTGTTCCTGCCCAGGAAGCGGGTGATCGATTCTTTCGGGATCAAGGCCGTCATCGCGCCGGCTATGTAGAAGGCCGGCAGCAGGCAGAGCAGCACGTGCGCCGCCAGGTAAGCGGCCAGGTTGCCCAGGCCGCTGAAGAGCATCGTCTGCAAAAATTCAAGCATGCGGTTCCTCGAGTATGACCGGGGTAATGAGCTCCTGCGGCGAGCAGTGCGGGCAGGCGCAGCCGCCGTAAGTCCCTGCGCCGGTCGGCGCAGGAAACGCTGCACAGGCCGCCTGAGCGGCGAGGCAGATCAGATCCAGCAGGCCGGTATCCCGCAGGCGGTAGAAGATGTATTTACCCGCGCGCCGGCTGGTCACTAGGTCAGCATCGCGCAGGGTCATGAGGTGCTGAGAGATATATGCCTGGCGCATTCCCAAAGCGCTCTCCAGGTGGCAGACGCAGGCCTCCCCCTCGCCAATGGCCAGCAGGATGCGCAGCCGGGCAGGCTGGCCCAGGACGCGCAGGAGCGCAGCCGTCTGCCGGGCGAAGCGCTTTTCTTGCGAGTCTTTCATATTCACCTTTCCGAATGTTTCAGGCTAAAAAAACACATTCACTTACGTGAATATATTCTCACCGGCGGCCTGTTTTTTCGAGTGACAGATGCGAGTAAAAACCTGTGACATTCATCACCTGTGCCCGGGACGACCGTCGCTGGCTTTCTCGGTTATACTAAATTATCCGCGATCGCTGCCGTTTGGGGCGAAAAGCGACATCTGTCTCCGAGCCTGA